>CAMDDI010000083.1 GCA_945890905.1 Bacteriovorax stolpii | reverse complement strand
ATATATTGGTTCATTTGTATCTGCATCACGAAGAATAATGCCTTTATCGATATCAAAGAGGGCCGAATCAGCATTAATACGTGAATAAATCGCCGTCACTATTGGATTTGATCCATTGATGGTACGTAGACGGATAAAGCCTTTGTCATCTTGAAATAATTGAACAGGATCAGCGTAAACTAGGCCCGAGTAGGCAGCAAGGTTATGAATTTCTGGTGCAGCACCGTTCATTCCTCCCGGAGGAAGAATCACTTGGATTCCGTCTTTAACGCTCGTCCAGTCCTCACCTAGTGTGCGATAGGTATCAGAGAGAACTTGGAAGTGATCATTAGGCATCATGCGGCCCAAAGAATCCAAAACTTCTGGATTCTGCTCGTAATGACCTTCAAGCACGTTCATATTGTTTGAAGCACCCGATGGAGCTCCTGCATTTAGTTCAAGAATACGGAATGGAAGTTGTGGTAGCTTATCAACTTTTTTACCCTTGAGAATTTCTTCAAAGTTCTTTGATTGTTCAAGGTAGTCTTCAATCAAAACTAAATCTAATCCGACGTTATCAAAGAAAGGATATTTCTTCATGTTCGGGTGATGAAGTTGTGGGAAATAGTTTGGAGATTCCATGATGGCAGAGATAAAAATTTTACGGATATCATCTGGAAGGGATTTCACGAATCCAGAATCTTTCACAGATTTTGCACCATAGATATCTTGAATCACGCAGCGAAGTGAAACAATAAGCGCTTGAGCCGCTTTTTCAATAGAATTGAAAACTGATTTTTGAAGAGGAACGATGGTGGTAGTACAAGGTACAGTGAAGATCTTGTAATTTCCTGCATCGTCAGATTTTTGGAAAGTTAAATCCCGCTTACGAATAAATTTTGTAAGATTCTGTGACTCTTTTAAATGCACTGACACTTCTCGCGAGAGAAGATTTTTAACCAATGCTTTTGAGTGCATGTAAGGTGCCCGTTTTCTGCGAGAAGAGAAGATGTAGTTGGCCACATCGACCTTAACACTGCCGATAAAACCCTGATTCGGATTATATGGTTGAAGTTTACGAAGCTTACTTTTCACTTTGATCACAATGAACCTCTCATATCTAAAAAACCAATGAATGTGCTGTTTACTGTTTTCATGGAGTTTAACTTAGTTTCTTAACGCGACGCAGTAGATACGCTCGTGGGCTGTAAAAACTACATGTTCAGGGTCAAAAAACGCCATTCTTCCTGGAGGCTACTATGCAAAACACGTGACATACTGACGCAGACGTAATTTTAGATAGTTAGGTGTGTTAAGAAGCGACATATTTAGGGCAAATGTCTACCCTTTGGACATATTTGGACTTTGAAGCAAGTCGCCAAGATCATTGACTTTTATTTAGTAAATCCCACAATGAAAAGGCTGCCTTGAGGTTGTAACTTTTGGTAAGAAATAGACGCATGGTGATAAGCTGCGATTTGATAGGCCAGAGAAAGGCCAATTCCAGTACCTGGAACTAGGTTTGTGGCCCCTCGCTGAAACCTATGAGTCACGATATTTTCGTATTCCTCCGGTGAAATTCCAGGTCCTTCATCTTGAATCCATACTTCTAAAGGATTGGTCCCTGATTTAATATCAAGACAAATTGTACTCTCGTCTGGTGAGTACTTAATGGCGTTATCCAAAAGATTTTCGAACAAGCAGGTTAAAAGCTGTTTCTCGCCATTAATGGTCACTGCTTCTGAAGGAAGATCTTCAGTGATGTTAAAACGGATAAGGATTTTTTTATCCCGGGCCTTAGTCCTGAGTCTCGATGAAGTGCTTAAAAGAATCTCATCCACTCTGGTAGGGACAAAGATAAAGTTTTCCTGTCCAGATTCAACCCGTGAAACCAGAAGCATATTTTTTACCAGTTCAATCAGGCGCTCAAGCTCTTCTCTTAAACTTTTTTGAAAGCGGGAGGTATCATCTAAAGTCCTGGCTTTGGATTCTAAAACATCCAGTTCACCTTTAATAATGGCCAAGGGGGTGTTGAGTTGGTGGCTTGCATTGGACACAAAATTTTCTTGGGCCTTGAAGGATTTCTCTAAGCGGTCCAAAAGAGTATTGAGAGTTTTGGAGAGTTCTGAAACTTCATCCCCGGTATCGTGCACCGGAACTCTGAGGGAGAGATTTTTGGCCGCGATGTTATTAGCAGCATCTGTTACGGCCTGAATCGGCTCCAGTGCCTTGCCTGCCAGAAAATAGGACAACAAACTAGAAAGTAGGATCAAAAGAGGAATGGTGATGACGTTAATGAGGATGTGACGACGCTCTTGATCACGCAAAAGGTTTGAAGGTGTGGCCACTTGAAGGATGAGAGGTTTGCCTTGATAACTTGTGATTTTTAGATTTACCGCCTGAAATTCATTTTTCCCAAAAATGAGAGTTTGAAAACGATGGGTGTAATCTTCTTTGAGGGCAAAATCTTTTTTATAGGGAATTTCTCCCAGAGGAAACTCATTATCCCCGCGGATGAGAATATCCCCATCAATCGAGCGGACAAAATAATAAGTTTGTCCTAAAGCAAAAGGGAACTGCTTTTTAAGTTCACGTTCAGGAATGTGAAGCACCGGTTTGATTCCGGATGAATCAATCTGAATTTCATTGGAGAGATCAATTGAGTAGTTAAGGAGTGCTTTACTAAAATCATTCCGTGCTGTTAGAAGATATTGCCTAGAAACAATAAATGCAAAGATGCACAGGAATAATCCAAAGAGCGTAGAGTAAACGAGAGCGAGTTTGAACCTGATTCCTTTGAACCGCTTGGTCTTATTCGACTTTATTGAGTACATAGCCCTGGCCTACAACAGTTTTTAAAAGTTTTTTAGGAAAAGGACTATCAATCTTTTTTCTTAAATGGTTGATGTAAACATCGATGACGTTTGAGTCGGGATCAAAGTCAGTTCCCCAAACTTGGCGTGCAATAGCATTGCGATCTACAACCTTATCTAAGTGGCGCATGAGAAATTCTAGCAATGAAAATTCTTTAGTTGTGAGCTCAATTTTAACTCCTTCGCGAGAAACGTTTCGTGAAATTAAATCCATCACGAGCTCCCCATTCTTGAGCTGGGCCTTATCATCACCTGTTCGGCGGATAAGTGCGCGCACTCGGGCGAGCAATTCTTCAAACTCAAATGGCTTAGTGAGGTAGTCATCTGCTCCTGAATCAAGACCTTGAATTTTATCCTTAGTGGTTGAGAGTGCCGTGAGCATTAAGATAAATCCAGAAAATCCTTGTACACGAAGTTCTTTAGCAAAATCCATTCCGCTCATCTCTGGAAGCATCACATCTAAAATTAAGAGATCAAACTTTTTCAACTTGATTCTTTCGCGAGCTAGACCGGGAGAATCGACTATTTCGACTTCATATCCAACTTCATGAAGTCCTTGTTGAATAAATGCCGAAACTTTCTTTTCATCTTCAACTACTAAGATTTTGGTCATAAATTTCTCCGATTTTTACCAACTCTAGTCCTAAGAGATAAATCCGCCAATGGTGAACCAATTAATTCGTTTTAATGCAGTCTTTCATTTTGAATAGGAGGTTTTGGCCAAAAAACCCTTAAACTGATGTGGCCTTGTCAGATTTATTGAGCAGTAATGCAGACCGCTATCTCTCTGAACTCCAGAAATATTATGTTCAATTGGTTTTAAGTTATTGAAAATTGAGAGTATTATTTAAGTAAGATATGGTAGCGACGGGCAGAGTTGAACTGCCGACCCCAGCGTTATGAATGCTGTGCTCTCACCAACTGAGCTACGTCGCCATAAGAAAAGTAGAGTCATACTAAGGGGTATGACTGGAAAGTGTCAATATTATTTCCCTGTATAAGCAAGTGTTTGCCTATGAAAAAATTAAGTCCCATAGCTTATCGAGCATTATTTTTTAAACATGTCTGGAGATTCTTCGGGCATGTGGCCAGCTCAAAAGAACTTTCTGGAAGTCACGCTATCGCCGTGTCTGGTGGAATCGACTCCATGACTCTTCTCTGGTTTGCAAACACCTTGCATCGCCAAGGAAAAATTGGTCCCGTGAGGGCCGTCTTTGTTCATCACCACACCCGTGAAGGTCAAAAAGGGGATGAAGCTGTGGTGAAAAAACTCTGTAAGCAAGAAGGCATTCCTCTAACTGTTTTGCATGTGAAAGGTCTCTCGGCTTTAGATAGTAACTTTGAAGCTAGGGCACGAAAAATTCGTCGTGATTTATGTCTAGAAAATCTCAAAAAAAATGAAATGCTTTGGGCCGGTCATCACTTGGATGACTCCTATGAGTGGAACTTTATGCAGAGATGCCGCTCTAATAATCCAAAGTCTGCGATTGGAATTCCTGTCCGCAATAGGGCCTTAGTGCGCCCATTTTTATGTGTCACTAAAAAACAAATACAAACGATTGCAAAATTTGAAGATATTCCTTTCCGGGAAGATCCAACCAATTTAAATCTTAAGCACGATCGAAATTATGTAAGACATGTGATCATCCCTACGATTCGTAAACGCTATCCTGCTTACTTAAAGTCCTACGCTCACATTGCTAATTTTACGGCCATGATGCTTAAAATCAGTGTCATGAATCGTACCGGGACTTCAACAATTTTTGTCTTTGAAGAAGGGGGAATGCTTCAAGGTAAAATCTTTTCTGAAATTCAAGTTCAAGAATTGCTTCATGCTTATTCAAACGCAGATCGTGGGGAAATTGTGGGGCCCATTGTGCGCATGCTTCGCGCCATTGATAATGGAAAGAAGGGGCCTTTTGATTTCAGTGGCGGTCTGACCGCTTACCACTCTTACAATTTGCTGATGATTTATAAAAAAGAAGTCCAAAATTATGACCAATCTATTGCTACAGTTCTCTCTCAGCTTACAGAAAAGCAACTAATAGAGATGCCTTATTACAGAAGAGTCGAGCTGCAGCATGCTTGGACAAATCTTCTGCGAACTCCAGACGCACTCCTCAATATGCCTGGTTTAGTGCTGGTGCTTGAATCTGATTCCATTTTAAAAACTCTCAATACTTCGGTCTTTGACTCACTCTTTCCAGAAGTTTCTCGCGTGTGCCAAGAGCGAGGACTGCGCTTTATGACATTCACCAAGTGTCTAGATCTTTGGCGCTCCAAAAAAGAAAAGTTGCCCGAAAGACTCAGACTTCTTCCTCTTTGTAACCTTTCTAATCTCTTTTCTTCCCAACAATAGAAGCTTTCCTCTATAATTGAAGAGCCCATTGCTGGCCAAAAAAAAGGTTCTACATTATGAGAAAACAACAAAAAACTCTCTTACTCTGGATCGTGGTTATTTTAATCATGGCCTTCGTGATGAAAGTTCTCGAGCAGAAAACTGTTTCTGCAAAAAACATTAATTTTTCTAACTTTATTACCGCCGTGGAAGCTGGTCACATTCGTGATGTGACTTTCCAAGGTGACAATGTGATTCAAGGTAAATTTAAAGATGGTTATGAAAATGGTTCATACTTTGAATTAACTGGGAACACAGGTGACGAAACTTTCCGTCTCTTAAGAACTGCTGGCATTACACCAAATTATAAGCGCGAAGAGAAACAAGGTTTCTTAGCGACTCTTTTAATTAACTGGTTGCCCATGATTCTTTTGTTCCTCTTTTTCTTCTTCTTCCTTCGTCAGCTTCAAGCTGGGGGTGGTAAGGCCATGAGCTTTGGTAAATCCAAGGCCAAGATGCTCACAGAAAACGATAAGAAAGTAACTTTCGTTGATGTGGCCGGTGTGGAAGAAGCTAAGGAAGAGTTAGTTGAGATTGTAGACTTTTTGAAAGATCCAAAAAAATACACAACTTTGGGCGGTAAAATTCCTAAAGGCTGTTTGCTTGTAGGCCCCACTGGAACAGGTAAAACCCTATTAGCTCGCGCTGTTGCTGGCGAAGCCGGTGTTCCGTTCTTTTCTATCTCTGGATCTGATTTCGTAGAAATGTTTGTGGGTGTGGGTGCAAGCCGAGTTCGTGATTTGTTCGAACAAGGTAAGAAACATGCTCCATGTATCATCTTCATTGATGAGATCGATGCCGTAGGTCGCCATCGTGGTGCCGGTATGGGTGGTGGGCATGATGAGCGTGAACAAACATTGAACCAACTCCTTGTGGAGATGGATGGTTTTGAATCAAATGAAGGTGTCATCATCATGGCGGCCACAAACCGTATTGATGTTCTTGATCCAGCTCTTCTTCGTCCAGGACGTTTTGATAGACGCGTAACTGTTGGCCGTCCCGATGTTCGCGGTCGTAACCAAATCATTAAAGTTCACACTCGTAAAACTCCACTTGCAACTGATGTTGATCTGGAAGTAATTGCTAAAGGTACTCCAGGATTTACAGGTGCTGATCTGGCCAACTTAGTTAACGAAGCCGCGCTTCTTGCAGCTCGTGATGGTAAGAAAGCTCTGGCCATGATTGATTTTGAAAATGCTAAAGATAAAGTGATGATGGGTGTGGCCCGTAAATCTATGATCATCTCTGAGAAAGAGAAAAAACTTACGGCCTATCATGAGGCCGGACATACTCTTGTGGGTATGCACTTACCGTACACAGATCCTATTCACAAAGTTTCTATTATTCCTCGCGGTCAAGCGCTAGGTGTAACTATGACTTTGCCAAACGAAGATATGCTTAACCTCTCTAAGGAGAAAGGTGAAAACTTTATTTCATTCTTAATGGGTGGACGAGTAGCTGAAGAAATTGTTTACGGTGAAATGACTAACGGAGCTTCAAACGATATTGAACGTGCTACTAGTCTTGCCCGTAATATGGTTTGTGATTGGGGTATGTCAGATAAACTGGGTCCAATTAATTATAACCGCAGTGGTGGTAATCCATATGCTGGGGAAGCTCCAACTTCGTTCTCTGATGAAACTAGTCGCAAGATTGATTCTGAAATCGCTAATTTTGTTCAGACTAACTATGAAGTTGCGAAGAAAATTCTTAACGATAATATCGCTGCCCTACACCGTGTGGCCCTTGCCCTGGTGGTTTGGGAAACTCTTGATGCTGAACAGATCCGCGATATTGTTGCAGGCAAAGATATTGGTCAGCCACAAATGAGCAAAAAACCCAATGATGTTCCACCTACAGAAACACCGGCTTCTGGTGCAACGGCGGGTTCAATTTTTACAGGTGCTAAGCCCACTCCGGCGTAATGGTAAATCTTAAACGAATGGGGGTGATGAATGTCACCCCCAATTCTTTCTCTGATGGTGGCTCACTTCTTTCTCTGGCATCATTTCAAAATAAACTCTCTGAATTCTCTGACTTTGAGGCCATTGATATTGGTGCTGAGTCTACAGCTCCCCAAAACGATTCCGTTTCCTGGGAAACAGAGTGGGAGAGACTCAAAGTCTATTTACCTCTTCTGCAGAATTATCCCGGCGCTCTGAGCTTTGATACTTATCATCCAGAAACTCTCGAGGAGATTTTGCGCTTCTATCAAGACCATGCCATGACTCAAGATCTTATTTGGAACGATGTCTCAGGGAAGTTTGATCATTTTGCCAAAGACTTTTTATCCTATGCACCCAATTTCCATTATGTTTTTTGCCACAATCTTGCTCCGAGTAGAGAGCTTGCGGGAAGGCACATGGATTATGTGGATGATCATTTAAATTTAGAGAGTCTGCGAGACTATTTTGGTGGTTTTAAAATTCCCCAGGTGATTTTTGATCCTTGTTTGGGGTTTTCTAAATCTTATGAGCAGAATTGGATGATCTTTGAGAACTTTGGAGTGTTGCAACAGATGGTGGGACATAACCGCTGGCTTATTGGATTTTCTCGCAAATCTTTTTTGAGGAAAAAGCACAACCTGACACTTGATCAAAAAGATGAGTTGGACCGAATTCATGGGAAGCTTCTTCAGACAAATTTGTCTAAATGGAATGATGAAGTCTGGGTGAGATCTCACACCTAAAGTCTAAGCTGACTTGTTTTTCTTTTTAGTAAGCATTTTCATAAATGCTTTCTCAATGGCAGGAGAAAAGTTTTTAAGATGTGTGTTCAAGAAGACGGCCATCTTATCTTTATTCGCTCCGCCTTTGATGACGTAGTTATAGAAATCATCGGATACTCCAATAATCTCAGTCACAATATTTATATTGTTAGTACGCGACTCATTACCGAAGGTGCCCCGCCTACGAAGATGATGCTGTTCAACCGCTAGACATAGGGATTCTTCGAAGTTTCCTGAAGCGCGCAAGATATCTGCCCCATGCTTGGCATGCTTATCAAAAATTGCCTGATTCTCTTTGCTAGATAAGGCTTCTTCATCATCTAAAAGTGCGGGGGCCAGGTCATAGAGACCGATATCGTGAACTAAGGCCGCAATACCTACCAGTTTAATAGATTTAACGGATTCAAAGCCCAGCTCATTGGCCATCATCCCAGCGGTAAACGACACAGTCGTTGTATGGTCATTGTCTTCGAGAGTTTTTAAGAATGTTGATACTGAATCATGCTTGAAGCGCATACTTTTAATAAGTGCAATTGATTGGTTCATAAACCCACTGGCATAGTCGAGTTTTTCAGGGGTAATCCCCGTACTATTTAAGCTTTGAGAAATGGCCGCACCAAGATTCATCACTTTCTTCATTTTAAATGAAGCTGAGATCTCAGCATTCGGACTATGAATTATTTTAAAACTTAGTTTTTCTGATAGAGCGATGTATTTTTTATGTTCTTCTGCTGGCAAATATAAATGGGCTACATTCTTTGCTTTGTATTTTTGGATAAACTCTTTTTCAATGGGATCCCCAACATTTAGAATCTTAACAAATTTCGAAGCACTCAATTTAATAAAAACATTAAAATAACTTTTCTCGGTAAAAATGAAATCCGCAAGACGAGTAGGGATGTATTCTTTTTCCTTAAGGTCCAGTTCGATATCTTTTTGTTCAGGGCTGGGCTTCAGATCATCCCAGCGCTCATCTTTTTTGAAGATCTCTTTGATTTTGACAATGATCTCAGCAAAAGTGGTTGGTTTTTCAATTTGAGTAAAAAGAGTAATAGATTCAAAATCTAATTTCGGAAAAGAATTTGGCTTATGCTCTATGTAGAGAATAGGAAGTTCTGGAAAGAGTTCGCGAATTTTTTTTACCTCTTCGAACCCTCTTGTCCCAGAGGTTGAGGAAGAGACAATAAAGAGTCGAGCATCCTTTCGATTTTTTATGGCAGAGAGTGCAGTGGAGAGTTTACGATGATGAACACATGGATACATTTCTTGTAAATTCTTATCACTAAGAATACTTCCAAGAAGCTGCTCATTATTTTCAATCAAAATAATACTACCGAAGAAATCAGCCATAGTAGCTCATCGGTCATAAGGTCCCCATAATTAACAGATTCTTATCCTTCTCCTAATAAAAATTTTGTCTTAGAATGAACTTATGAAACTAACTGGAATGACTTTAGAAACTGAGTATTTTGAGGATTATCTGTCTTTTTTGACGGAAGTTCTTGAGCTAGATGTTCAAGAAATAACTGACTCAAGTATGCGTCTAGATCTTCAAGCTACCTGGATTGAGATCAAAAAAGTGGTGAATCTGCCTCACCAGGTCTCCACTTTAGTTGAATTTACCTTAGATGAAGAAGAGTATGAGGACTTGGTACAAAAAGTTTCGTTTTTCTATTATCGAAGAGGACCTTGCCGCTTTCTGTATATGTATAGTGATCAAGATAAATGCCAGATAGTTGATCCTGATGGTCGGGAATGGCGTTTCGCTCGAGATCAATCCAGGCCAGTCATCAGTTCTGATACTTTCTCTCTCCAGACTTAATTTACTTTACTATTCAACTCTGTTTTCAGGATAATACACGGGCACTTTCTCACTCCCTCAAGGGAAAAGGATTTCCTGTGAAAAATTTCAAACTTCTTCTCGCGACTTCTCTGACTTTAGCAACAGGCTTAAGTTTTGGTTCCGTTGATGTGATCTACGGTGATGATAACCGTAAAGATGTTTTTGAATCTACAGATGCAGTGATGGTGAGGGCCTCTCTATCAACTGCGGGAATGGTTCCGGCCAGCAATATTAAAATTACGGGTAATACTGCCACGCTTTCTGGCAAGCGCCTCAAAGATTTAGGAATTTGTGATTCCGAAAGATTTGCTACACAAATAACGGCTGCCAGTTGTTCGGGATTTTTAATTGCTCCGGACGTTTTCGTGACTGCTGGTCACTGCATAACAAGTGCTGCAGACTGCAGTAACTTCAAATGGGTCTTTGATTACAAAATGGGTTCGGCCGGACAAAGAACCATCACGGTTCCTAAGACTAGCATCTATTCATGTTCAAAAATTTTAGCTCGCACTCTAGACCCTTCAAGTAAAGATGACTACGCTGTTATCCGTTTGGATCGCAGAGTTTCTGGCCGCACTCCACTTAAAATGAGAACTAAAGGTAGAATTTCTGCTGGTGAGGATGTGGTCGTGATCGGTCACCCGTCAGGCCTTCCTACAAAAATTTCCGACAACGCTCAAGTCAGAAGTCTTCAAGGAAAATACTTTGTGGCCAATCTTGATACCTACGGTGGAAATTCTGGATCGGCAGTGTTGAATGCCAGAACAGGGGAAGTTGAGGGAATTTTGGTTCGCGGTGAAAATGATTATGTTCCTGATACAGCACGAGGCTGTCAGATTTCAAATCGCTGCAATAATACCGGGTGTCGCGGTGAGGATGTCACTTACATCACCAATTTAAAGGGTATTTAATAGCATTTATCAAATAATCTTACGGCCTTCCTCGCGGAAGGCCTTTTTGTTTGACGAGCTCACGCTGTGATGGAGACAATGATGCCACTTTAACGCGTCCTAAGGAGATTCTCATGAAATGGATTTCAGCTCTTTTGATTGCGAGTAGTTTGACATCAGTTCAAGCTGCTACAATCGCAGTCATCGATTCAGGCCTTGATTATAAACACGAATTTATCACTCCCAATCTTTGGACTAATCCCAACGAAATTGAAGATCGTCGTGACAATGATGGAAATGGTTACCAAGACGATGTCCATGGTTGGAACTTTGCTGAGCAAAATGGCCAGATCATTGACTATAAATATTTAGGAACTTTCTCACCCGATTGCTCGAAGTACTTCGACATTCAAGGTAAGTTTTTTTTAAAGCAAGCTACCGAAGAAGAAATGACTTGGATGAAGACCAAAGTGGCCGATCCAAAATTCATCACAGAAATGGGTAAGTTTGGAAACTTCGTTCACGGAACTCACGTAGCAGGAATTTCAATCCGCGATTCTCGAAATATAGCGATGGGAATTAAACTTATTCCTACTGAAGTTAAGCCTTTCTTTGATTTTTCAAAGTCTGCCTCTGCTGATCGTTGGTCACTTCTTGAATCAGCTTTCGATGCCCTAGCTAATGAGCAGATGAAACAATTGGCCGCAATTGCTAGCTTTGCTGCTTTTCATAGAGCGGATATTGCTAACGGATCATTTGGAACTGGTTTCAAGCAAGCTAAGATGATCACTGACAACGCTTTTAAAATTCTTTTCTTCCGTTCACCTAATGAAGAAGAATCAAACAGAGCTGCCGGAATTTTTATGTCTGCCTTGGTTAAGCACGGTCAAAATTTCGTCAAAGCTGCTCCTGATACACTCTTTGTGTTTGCTGCAGGTAATGATGGCATGTCTAATGATCTTTACGGATCATCTCCTGCCAACATCAAGGCCGATAACGTGATCACTGTGGGTGCCACTTATAAAAATGAATTCTTTGCTCCGTTTTCTAACTTCGGAACAAAGATGGTTGAAATTGCAGCTCCCGGTATGCTTATTCATTCAGCCATTCCAGGAAATGCCTACCTTCAAGTCTCTGGTACCAGCCAAGCAGCTCCTTTCGTAGCTAATGCAGCTGCTAAGATCAAAGAAACTAATCCTAAGCTTCGCCCAGTAGAAATCAAACAGATCCTTATGGGAACTGTGGATAAGAAAGGCTTCTTAGCTGAAAAAATCACTTCAGGTGGTATTGTGAATACAGATCGTGCTGTAGTTGCAGCGCAAATGACATTAACAACTTCTGTGGTTGAGGCCATTTCTCGTTCAAGAACTCAGGTTCGTGACACGAAAGTCGAAAGGAAAATGGATGTTGATATTAAACTCATTCGTCCTATGCCTTTAACAGCAACATTCAGATAAAATATTTCAAGTGAATTTCAAAGGCCCGCTTTGCGGGCCTTTTTTTTTGTGCTGAATTCCAAATACTCGTAGAAAATGCGTTACAATCGTGGTCCTTGTTAATAAACTTTTATTTAAGAACAAATTAAGGAGTACGAATGTTAGAAACAATCGAAAAAGTTACAGGTGACTTTGTAGGATTAGTTTGGGGAGTTCCCCTGGTCGCTTTATTAGTAGGATCAGGAATTTTATTCACCATCTATTTTGGTTTTCCTCAGTTGCGCTTTTTTAAGCACGCTATCCAAATTATCTCGGGCAAATATGATAATCCTGACGAAAAAGGGGAGATCTCTCACTTTCAGGCCCTCTGTTCAGCTCTCTCTGCAACAGTTGGTTTAGGTAACATTGCGGGTGTGGCCGTGGCCATCTCTATTGGTGGACCGGGTTCGGTTTTTTGGTTATGGGTAGCCGGCTTTATTGGAATGTGCACCAAATTTACAGAAGTTGTTCTTTCACTTAAATACCGTGAAGTCACTGATA
>CAMDDI010000082.1 GCA_945890905.1 Bacteriovorax stolpii | reverse complement strand
AATTCGTTCGAGGTGTTTATCAGAATTTTTCTGAGATACAAGATACGACAAACTTTTTTAACCATCACGGGAAGCTTACGAAAGACTGGTACGAAGGGACAACGGGAATTCCTCCTGTCGACGACGCTATCAAGAAAGCAGTGAAGTATGGTTACTGCCATCACATCGAACGACTGATGATTATTTCTAATGTCATGCTCTTGAGTGAGATTCATCCTCAGGAAGTTCACAAATGGTTTATGGAAATGTTTGTCGACAGTGCTGACTGGGTGATGGGGCCGAACGTCTATGGCATGGGACAGTTCTCAGACGGCGGTATCTTTGCGACTAAACCCTACATCTCAGGCAGTAACTATGTGCTTAAGATGTCAGACTACAAAAAAGATGACTGGTGCGATATCTGGGACGGGCTCTTCTGGAGGTTCATCGGTAAAAACTCTGAGTTTTTCTCAAAAAATTACCGCATGAGCATGATGGTCCGGACCTACGAAAAGATGGATCCAGCGAAGAAAAAGAAATTAATTAAAACTGCTGAGACGTTCATCAAGGAAAAGACTTCAGTTTAAAGTATTTAATCGCTCGCGAGCTACTTGCCTATAATTGCGGCAAGTAGCAGGTAAGTCTTATTTATCCGACTCTGCAGTTAAGCGATGCTAAATATTGGTCAAATTTATCCATAAACTTCTTATTGTCCTCAACTTCGATAACCAGGTTTCCAAAATTTTTCTGCATCGAAGTATTGAATTCTTTTTGAGCTTTCATATCACAGCGACCAAAGAAGGCCATGACTTCTAAATGATCGCCATTTCCTTGAGCAAGTTCTTTGAGAACTCCGTCTTTATTTTGAGCGTAGTAAAGGTCACGCAGCTTTCTCATATCTTCAGCTGAACCGATGAGAGAGCATGGTCCCCATGAGCTGATAGACTGGGTGAAACTTTGCGAAGATTTTGTCGAAACTCCAGGATCGGTAGAAGCTGTGGTGCCCTGAGTGGACCAGTTTGAAGATCCAGAGCTTCCACGAGACGTGGCCTTTATTGAAAGGTTTATACCTTTTTCACCGATACCAAGATCTGGATACTTTCTCCACCAACCATTGTTATAAATCAAGCTCGAACAACTTCCTGAATTGAATGCGTAGACGTTCGAACAGAAGACTGACAAAATTGCCAAAATGATAAAAGCTTTCATTATACACTCTCTCCGGATAAAAATAATAATCTGTTCTTTATTATTTATCCCGGCAGAATTATTTGCAAGTTCTAATGAATTATTAAAATTCTCTCAGAGTCCTCAGTGGATCCGTAACCTCCATTACCGCGAAGGATTTAAATCTTACAAGCAGAAGACTAAAATGGGCGGGTTTTACTTAAGCCCGAATGCTGATCCCTACGATGAGCTCTTGGCCAATCTCAAAGAGGCCAATGAAAAAGAAGATTATCAGTGCAGATTTCCGTTCCGAACAAAGCTTTTTACAAGGGCCGGTTTTTGGAAGCCAAGAACTTTAACCTGTCCTGGGCACATCACATGGAAAGGGGTCTTTTCAAAAGAAAAGCTCTATTTAGCATTCGCTGCTCAGTATATGTCCAATCCAGCCTCCGTTTTTGGCCATACTTTTTTTATCCTCTCTCCCGACAGAACAAAATCGACTCCCCATCCAGAGTTTCTTGATCTTACTCTGAGTTATGCTGCAGAAATGCCTCGAAACACCAATGGCTATAACTACGTCGTTAAGGGTCTGAGTGGTGGCTTCAAAGGTCATTTCTACGACGATCCTCTTTATAAGCGGATCTATGAATATTCCAACATGGAACTGCGTGATCTCTGGGTCTACCCAATAAACATTTCGGAAGAAAAAATTGATGATCTTCTCGATTACGTTTGGGAACTTGGTCTGCATCCATATTTTGGATATTACTTTCTCGATGAGAATTGCTCATACATGCTCATGGAGATTCTCGATGTGATTAATCCAGAAGGTCATCTCACAAAAGATTTTCCTATTTGGGTTCTGCCGGTTGAAACCATTAAGAGTTTACAGCGTCAGCATCGCTTGGGAGCAGGATTTGTCATTCCAAGTATGCGAAGAAAATTTTTGAAGGAATACGACCGTCTCTCGGGCCAAGAGAAGTCTCAGTTGAAAAAAGCCATTTCGGGTGATCTTGAAAGTTTGAAAACTAAAGAAGCCACTGACGTGATGATCACTTACATGGACAAGAAAAAAATCGAGAAAAAAGGCGTATCTTCTTTGGAGGAGCAAAAGCAGTTTCAAAAACTTCTCATCAAACGATCTGGCCTAGGACCCAAAGTCGACGACGATAAAAAATATATTGTGCTTGATCCCATCAAAAGCCACGAACCTTACGCTCTCTCTCTAAAGACGGGTACAGTTAATGGCCATGGATTTCAAGAGATCGAATTTAGACCCATCGTTCACGACCTTTTGGATTTGAATGCGGGCTTCATCGAGCATTCTCAGATCAAGCTGGGAACTCCTACTCTCAGACTTGATGATCGCGGTGGAGTGAGGCTTCAACAGTTCCAATTAGCAACAGCTGCCAATATTGTTCCTTTTAGAATGATTGACCCCATCTATAGTTGGAAAATTAATATTGAGAGAACTCATCTTCAAGATAAGCTTTGTTTTGACTGCTCGGTGACTCGGGTGGCGTTAGGGATCGGGTATACTGTAGATCTCGGAGATCATCTCAATTATTATTTTATACCGGGAGTAAATGCTGACTGGGGGAGGGATGTCCGTCACCATTTTCGAGGTGGTCCAGGAATTTTCTCTGGATTTATTTTCGATTTCACAGAAAAGTTTAAATTGAATCCGAGTTTTGACTATTTCTATGCTGATAAATGGTTGCGAACAAGTCAGACGGTTTTTAAACCTGGAATCGATGGAAGTATAAATTTCAGTAGGTCGTTTTCTTTGCGGGGGACGTACAGAGAATGGCGAACATACCCAGTGACCATACCTTCTAGAGAAGTTTCTGGGTCCATGGTTTACTTTTTTTAAGTGAGTTTTAACCGGGGGCCCTCAAGAGGGCCTGCTCAAAAATTACATGCCCCTGTATAGGATGTAGGCAGGATTAAGTATAAGAATTCACATCTCAAAATGAAGCGTGGGGAAGGAAAACCTTTCCCCACGCTATTCTGATTAATCAAGTCTGATTCCTAAGTATCCGAAATGTTCTCTATGAAATTCATAACAATCTCTCTCATTCTTTTTAGTTTGAATGCCTCAGCAACTGATGTCCAAATCCTTCGCAGCTCCCTGTCAGGAAATCCGGTTCAAATTTATCATGATGAAAAATTCCTTACCCTCAAAGCCCCTGGGATTGATAGCCGTGTTCCGATGGAGAAATGTTCTCAGACCAATTATAAATACTTTTTAATTAAACTGCGCCGTTTATCTAAAACCAGTAGTTCGAGTTTAGAAAAGAACGCTTTCGCAGTAGAGGTAGAAGGTCATCGCAAAGTGGTCCATCCCCAATCTAAACTTGGAATCTACGTTAATAATATCACTCAGCATCTTCTCACCCTTAAAAATGAAATGGCGCTTGCATGCAAAAAAAAGTAATTGCACTCCTCTCAATGGTTTTCTCATTCAATGCATACAGCGTTGATGCTGAGAGAACTCTGCATTTTTTAAGAACCACGATCGAGCCAAAGATTGCTTGCGATTCAAGTGAAGGTAGAAACTTTTCTCAATGCCTCTCCCAGGTTTGCGGGCCAGCTAATGAGTCAGTAACTTATGGGGATGTGATCAATCAATTGGATGAAATAGAGCCGGAAAACAATGCTCAGTCTAGACGCTTGCAGGGGCAGATTGAAGAGTTTTACACTCTTCAAATCGCTAACTCCAAAGAGTCGTTACGTGCTTTAAGACAAAGGGTCCAATCAGATCAGGTGAGTATCGATCCTGAGTTTACTTCTGTAAATCGACTATCAATTCTTCTCAATATTTTAAATGATCTTGATTCAGAAGAGTTTACCCTTGAGGAAATTGACTTAGAAGGAAGGAGTATCGCACGAATCGATCAAAGCAAACTGAGAAAAGCCTTAGTTAACCATCTTGGTGAAAGAGGCGAGGCTTATGTCCAACCCTATATTGAGTTTAGAAATAATCCCCATTTCCAGCGCTTGGTCTATGGGGCCGTAAACGGGTGGCAGCTTTACTTAGACCAAAACTTTCCGGGAAAAACACTTCAAGAAGCGATCGAAATGATGAAGACTCAAAACCAGCAATCTGTTGCACTGATTAGAAGTCAAAGTGAAAGATTGTCAAATTACATTCAAACCATGTCTATGGTTGATATCAGCTCGCTTAATGCCTTAGAAAATGAAGAGAATCCATCAAACGCTCAACTAGCAGAATTTTTCTCAGCGAGTTTAGTTTTGAGCATGGTCAAAGATTTTATAGTAACTCCACCATCTAGCCTTAGACAGATACCTGCACAAAGTCTTTATGATTTTTATACCAAAGAAGATCTTCTTAGAAAGATTGATGAACGTCTTGTTGAGCTAGAGAACTTAAACGCACAATCTCCTGAGATTCAGGCCAATGTGCAACACTGTCTTATTATTCAGCAAAAGTCGCAAGAGGCCTTACCCTCGCATGCCCAAAGACAAGAATTCTTAAGAATGCTTGATGCTTACAAAAATGAATTTAAACGAAGTATTCTAGGAAGACTCTCAACTCATTCGACACGTGTTTTATCTCCTCTGATTGACAGAATTAACTTTGACGTCCCTACTTCCCGAGAAGGTCATAATCGTTTGATGACTGACAGGCTCGCAAAAGAGATTTCTGATCTTCAAAGGGATATTGAATATTCTAGAAATAACGATCAACAAAGTGTGTCCGTATTAAATGCACACGAATTTATGAATATGAGTCTAGAAGAATTCACCAGTGATGTGACCACCACTTGTGATGAGTTTGAGCTCGGTGGTATTGAAGACCACTCACAACAAGTTGGTTCTGGCAAAATCAAAGTCAGTTGGCTTTCACTCAAAGTTCCCGAGATGGGCAAAGGAATTATTGCTCATGAGCTTGGTCATGCACTCTCATCACTTATCAGAGCGAATACCGTCTCCCAGCATTCAGCTGAGGTCTATCGAGACGCAAGGCTCTGTCTTAATGTGGCCGCCCCAGAGATTCAACCTGCCTATGACATCGTTCCTTTTGAGAATGGTGAGACCAAGGAAAGCCTTGCTTATAGAGTGAATCACTTCACCGAAGAAAACTGGGCCGATCTCATTTCTGCAAGATTTCTTTCTCCAGAAGATAGGAACTTCGCATGCTTTTTGATCAATAAAGATTCTAATGGAAATTACAATTCAAATACTTTCTTTGCCTCAGACGCTCAGGATACCCATTCCCCCGACCTCTACCGAGTCCTCAAAGTTGAAAGGTTTCGAGGTCGCACACTCCCTCCAAGCTGTACGGCGGAACTTACAGCCGTGGAATTGCAAAACCTTGAGCAAGACTGCTTTAAGTAACGGGAATGGTCACTTTTAGAACTCTTATACAATTGTATTCTTTTCATTGTGCGTTGCGTCGAGTGTCCGCAATTGCTATAAAGTGCAAAAAAAGGAGTCCCTATGAAACATATCATTATCCTCGCTCTCGCTTTGTCTTCTACTTTTGCTTTCGCCACACCAGGTGACACGATTTGTACTGGAAAACTCAAAGGTCAAACTGTTGAGCTTTTATTGGGATATGATCATCACGGACAAAAAGTTCCATCTTTAGTGGAGATTAAAGTCGAAGGAAAAGTTGTTTTTGAATCAATAGAAGTTTCGAAAGTAAATTCCGGAACAAAGACAGTTTACGTTTCCAATGATGAAGAGACGACTGTGAAGGTTGCTCTAACAAAAACCGAAACAGTA
Source organism: Bacteriovorax stolpii (assembly GCA_945890905.1). Classification (GTDB taxonomy): domain Bacteria; phylum Bdellovibrionota; class Bacteriovoracia; order Bacteriovoracales; family Bacteriovoracaceae; genus Peredibacter. Next base: position 6,799 of record CAMDDI010000082.1, on the reverse strand, counting down.
ATCCTAAGCGTGATCACAGATTCAGGATTATTTAAGGCCACGAATCTTAAATTGAAATGCGAGTATTAAAAACCTTCAAATTCTCCTCAGCACGAAACGATAATCGTTAGTGCTGAGGCTTAAATTCACCGGACGACGCCAGAGAGCTTAAAGATTGCTCAAAGTTTCATTGGAAAAATTCACATCAAATTCCACTACGTAATGCACGTGATTTAAAAGAAGCTTAAGCAAGCACTGATCTAGTCGGGTACTTAACTTTTCCGAACCTCCACCGATACATTAAGTATGGAATTTTTTTTCTATATCTTCATGTTTATGTTGAGCTCTGGCAGTTGGGCGAAATCTGAAATCAGTTATGAGAAGTATGATTTAGCACCCGTTAACCTCGAGCACAGCAGCCGGCTTGCCTCAGTCTTAGTTGATGAAGGGTTTATCAGCATGGCCGAAGATTCGTATGGACTTCCTTCTTTAGGGATTAATCAAGTTTACTTTAAAGATGAAAATCAATTCGTGATGGTGAAATACGGTTTGCAAGGCGAGTTTCCTCTGAATGAAATACTTCCAACGAAGACGGGGTATCTGGTTCATCAAAAATATAAAGATGAAAGTCTATTCGTCTTTTTTCACGGAATGCATGAATCTCGTGTGAGATTAATGCTGGGGAAGATGAATGCTAAAATGACTTCACAGTTTTTTCGGCCACTGAAAAATCTTATTATTCCTGAGGCCCACGCGCAGGAAGATTGCAACGCTCAGGCGATGATTGGCCAGATGAGGGATTTCTCTCAACTCTCGGCCGCTATGGTTTGGAATTTTTCAAAAAATTGTGTCACTGGGCTTGGCAGTGGAGTGATGTCAGCAGGTAACGGGGTTGTTCAGTCCACTCAATCTCTCTGGAATGCAGTTAGAAATCCTATTGAATTTGTCGACAGCACAGCGAATACAGTCAGAGATTTTATTTCTGGAGTAGCGACTTTTACAAGAGGGCTTATGACAGATGCCACTGGTACTCTAAACCGCTTGGGAAGTAGGTTAGGTGGAGCTTGGAGTAATATGACAACTGTAGTAGCGGGAATGAGTACGGATCTTAAAGTACAATTTATTTGCTCCCTGGTTGGAAGTCTCGGTATCACAGGCGCCATCGCTGTATTCACTGGCGTGGGGATCGCGAGATTTGCCACGCAGCTGGTGAGCATTGCCAGCAAGATGAATCTCGCAACCAAGATGATGTCTGTTTTAAGCCGACTCAATGCCACCCAAAAAGCGGCGATTGGACTTGGATCTGATAAAATTAAAAATTTTATGAATAGAATCATGAGAGGAGGCATTTCAAATGATGATTTAATTCATTTAGATGACATGACCAATATGAATCCGGCCGTTGGAACAAGAGTGCTCTCATGCTTCATATAATCCTTACTCTCTTCTCCCTTCAGGTCTTCGCCTCAGCTCCCATTTCTCCAGAACTGAGAACTTGTTTTACTAATTATTTTAACCGAAGTGGTTTTGAATATTCGGCCCAGCAGAGACTCATTATTGGCCAAGGGCAGAGGGCCTTTGATTCACGAATCCGACAATCCCTTATGACGGCCCGACCAGCTGATTACACTAAACATACTCAGGCGACCCGAAGTGTTGATGAGGCCAGAAGATTCAGTCTGCGTGAAGCCCAGTATCTCCCTACGATCCAAAGAGAGACACTTGAGGCCAATGCTCTCAGAAATATGACGGGCTATACTCGTGAAGTGAACGGAACCCTGTATAAGTATGTTAAGTTTGATAAAAGTATTGGGTTTGATCAGGGGCAAGAGACTCAGTGGTTAAGGGTTGAGCTCTCCAATGGTTTTTACCACGGTCACCCCATCACGGGCAGAAGACTCAGAGAACAGTGCTCGGAGTGTATTCCTTGATGTGCTTTCCTGGACCTTAAAATATCGCATCAAACCATGGCTTCTTGGCCCGCTCATCACAATCAGATACCCACAAATGTTTTACTTCTAGATATGATTTAAGCCCTTCTTCACCCATCTCTCGACCAATGCCAGATTGCTTGTATCCACCGAACGGCATTCCCGGATTTAAAAGATGATATTCATTAATCCAAACCATTCCTGTTTCAAGTTGCTTCGCTACGCGCTTAGCTCTTTCTGGATTTTTAGACCAGACAGCACCTGCTAATCCAAAGATTGATTTATTAGCTAATTTAATCGCTTCAGCTTCATTTTTCACGGGAGTAATGGCCAACACTGGCCCAAAGATTTCCTCATTGAAAATGGTGTTATCTGGAGTGACTTCAAAAAGAGTTGGCCTGATATAAAAGCCTTTACTCAATTCACCCTCAGACGCTCTCTCGCCACCATAGAGAAGTTTTCCACCCTCAGTTTTAGTGATCTCGATATAGTTAAGAATTCGCTCAAATTGTTTTTGATTTATCACTGGTCCGTATCCCGTGGCCGGATCTGTGGGAACTCCCACTTTCACGTCAGCGATTCTTTTAATAAGTGCGGACTTAAATTCAGGGTAGATTTTTTCTTCAACAAAGAGGCGAGTGCCTGAAGTACAGGCCTGACCCGAGTGATAGAGAAAGCCATAGAGGGCACCATCCACCGCCATAGAGAGATCAGCATCATCTAAAATAATGTTGGCCGATTTTCCTCCGAGTTCGAGAGATAAATTCTGAAGATTTTTTCCTGCCTTCTCCATGATCTTGCTACCCACTTGGGTGGATCCTGTGAAAGCAATCTTTCTCACTTTCGAATTTGATAAAAGCCGCTCACCCTCGTGGGCCCCACCAGTGATGATATTAACGACCCCATTAGGAAGCCCTACATCTTTTAGGATTTCGGCCAGTATCATCGCTGTGACAGGAGTTTCCTGAGCAGATTTAAGAACTGTGGTACATCCGGAAGCTATGACTGGTCCAATTTTCCAAGCGGCCATGACAAGAGGGAAGTTCCAAGGGATGATTTGCGCACATACACCTACTGGTTCATAAATTTTATAATTCTGAGAAAATCCTGCGCGGGATGCACTCTCATCTTTAACTTCAAATTGAAATTTACGAAGTTGTCCTGCAAGAACTTTAAAATAAGATGCAGCATTATGAATATCTGCTTTGGCCTTACGAACACAAGAACCTGAGTCAGCAATTTCTAATTCTGTGAGCTCGTTTCTGCGCTCTTTCATTTTTTCCGAGATGGCTTCTAGTAGATCAGCTCTTTTGTTTTGATCCATAGATCGCCATTCATGAGAATGAAAAGCTCTCTCTGCTGCATCTACTGCGCCATCAATATCACTATCAGAGGGCAAATAGACCGTGGCCACTGCCTCTCCGTTAGCTGGATTTGTAGTGACATATGTTTTGCTGCTTGTTTTGAATTCACCATCAATAAATAATTTAATTTCTTTCATAACTTTTTCCTTAGATGCTTGTGAGTTTTAAAGTGATAATCGAATTGGCCTGTCCAGGTAAGCCTTTAGCATAAATATCATTAGACCTGTTCTCTTCAATTTCTTCTTCGCCTGTTGTCACCGTCGTAAGTGTCACCCCTTTTTTTTCTTCCAGAGTGAACTTCATATTATGAACTTTCTTTTTCCCGGCCGTAACCGTGAATTTAAGAATAAATTTTCCACCAGGGAATAAATATTCTTTGGAGTGTTCAATCTTTTGATCAATTTTAAAAGTTTCTCCATCAACAGCAAAAGAGCCCTGTGCCCGCCAGCAGGCAAATGCCGACATACTTAGACTCAAAATAAGGGAGGAGAATAATAATTTTAACATCTCTCCACCGATAGAGCGATTCCCTGACCTACACCAATACACATGGAGGCGAGACCTGTTTTCAAAGAAACATCAGATTGCATCTGATGAATCATCGTTGTTAAAATTCTTCCACCAGACGCACCCAGCGGGTGGCCTATGGCAATTGATCCGCCATTTCGATTGACCTTCGTTGGATCAAGTTCAAGTTCCTTCATACATGCTAAGGCCTGAACAGCGAAAGCTTCATTAAGTTCCACAATATCAAAGTCAGAAACTTTGTAACCAAAGCGCTCGCAAAGTTTTCTTGTAGCACCGATCGGGCCAAGTCCCATCGTGTTGGGCTCTAATCCAATCACCGCGCCCCCAGTTACCATGGCTAAAGGTTTCAGATTATGGCGTTTAACAAATTCTTCTGAACACACCACAACCATACTTGCACCATCATTGATGGATGAACTATTGCCTGCCGTGACCGTACCGTCTTTTCTAAAAGCAGCTTTAAGCTTGGAGAGTTTTTCTAATGATGTGTCTGCGCGCGGCCCTTCATCACTATCAACTGTGACTGATCCTTTTTTACTCTCATAGCTAATGGGAACAATTTCGTTTTTAAATTTTCCTTCAGCTTGGGCCTTGACAGCTTTTTGATGAGACGAGAGAGCAAATTTGTCCTGATCTTCCCGTGAAATGTTGTAGAGCTTTTGAACTTCTTCCGCAGTTTCACCCATACCCAATAATGGAAACATCTGTGCCATCTTCGGATTTTCAAAACGCCAGCCGATGGCGGTATCCCAAATTTTTTGACCGCGATCAAAGGATGAAGTTGCTTTAGACATCACATAAGGAGCCCGTGACATACTTTCTCCACCACCGGCAATGACACAATCACCAAGGCCCGCAAGAATTCGGGCGTGGGCCCCCATCACTGCATCAAGAGATGATCCACATAAGCGGTTAAGAGTCATACCCGGAACTTCTTTTGGATAACCTGCAAGTATGAGACTCATGCGTGCTAAATTTCTGTTGTCTTCTCCGGCCTGATTAGCACATCCAATAATGGAGTCATTAATTTCTTTTAAATCATGACCTGCTGATTTTGCGTAATCTTTGAAAAGATCAGCTAAAAGATCATCCACACGAACTGATGATAGAGAGCCGCCAAATGATCCAATAGGACTTCTTTTGGCATGGATGATGTAGGAAATTTTTCTCATGAATATGGCCCTTGAATTTTATGTCGATGCTAGCAAGAAAAAGACGTTTTGGAAAAATTTTGCTTCTCATAATGTACTGAGTCGGTTGCATCAAGTTTAGGCCCAAAATGGCTTCATTTCTAGATACTTATGTCGACTTTGCTTAGGTATCAATGGATATAAATTCTTAATGCACTGATAGCCGAGTAAAGCTTGCAAGGCCTGGAGTAACTCCTTGTTATACCCTTGTGGCCCACTAAACTCCAGTTTCTTTAAAGATGAGGAATTTTACTTTTGAAAACAACATTACTTTTAGCCACTTTATCACTTTTACCAAACGCTTATGCCTATGAGGCTCAACTGACCAAAGGTCAATTGACTCCAAGTCTAGAAGCCTTGCTTGAGAAAGCGAGTGCAGATTCAGGTGTGAGTTTTGATGCCACGGATTTTATTATAGTTGAGAAGAGGGAATGGGCGACCAGTAATTATTCTATGTACATCCAAACCACAGTGGATGTTCCCGTAGCAGATACTGCAGTGAGAATTTGGTCATATAAAAAAACAGATCAGATGATTTTGGCAGAAATGCATTTAGATGAAAGCCATAAAGAACAGGAAAAATCTTTAAGTCTTAAATTTTTACGGGCCAAGTTTAGCAAGTCGGCCTTAAAGTCTAAACAACTCAGTCGATCGATTCTTCAAGTTGTGACTGATAGAGTGGGGACTCATCCTACAGATTCACGAATCATTGGGATGAAGCTTAGAGATCAATGGGTAAAAGGTGATCTAGTTCGTAAGGTAGAAGTACGCAGTCGTCGCGGTCTGCACATCATCAGCATTTCATTATTTCAAAAGAAAAAAATCGTCAAAGAGAGCTACAACGAATTCCCTCAAGCAGATTTTATTTAAAAGTTAAGGATCAAGCGACAGTTTGTGAGTAAACAAGAGGGGCCAGGAATGGCCTTTTTTATTCAGTTAGAGAAGAAGTTTCGAAGGAAGATAACGTTTATCTTGATACTTATCAAAGAGCTCATTTAAAAGTGTTCTCACCACATGCTCTCGGTCTTTGGCCCACTCAAAAGGCCCTTTAGGATAATTCACTCCAAATTTCATGGCCCGGTCTATATCAGTGGCACTAGCAACCTTCTCGCCAAGAGCGAAATAGGCTTCATTGATGATTTGAACTATTGTTCGTGGAAAGATGAATCCGCAAGAAACAATACTCGTTTCCACCAGGTGAAAACCTAGCTCTTTAAACTTGGTTTCAACTTCAGATTTTTTTTCTTTGAAATGAATTTCGATCTTTTTATTTTCGTCACAAAAAAGAGCAGCAAAACAACCTTTAAGTTGAGGGAACTCTTGATAGAATTCTTTTGGATCAAAGCAGGTGAGGTCCATGTAGACATCTGACTCTTTATTCTCAGAAAGAATTTTTTTCTTTTCTTCTTTAGTGCCAAAACCGAAATTTATCAGAGTATTGCCAAATTTTAAATTAGTCATAGGTAAAATACCCGCGCTTAGTTTTTCTTCCAAAGCGCTTTTCATCTACCATTTGCTTTTGAAGGGGGTGCGGAGCAAACCTTGGTTCTCGATTGTAAGCTTCCCAAACTGAGCAAGTGACCGAGTAATTGATATCGATACCGATGAGATCCATGAGTTCAAAGGGACCCATTTTAAAGCCACCTACATCTTTGAGGATGCGATCCACTTCTTGCATCTGCTTAGTATCGTCAACTTCAACAATCCGCAGAGGCTCTCCATAAAAATTTCGGGCCACTCGGTTTACAATAAAGCCTGGTGAATCTTTGCAGAATGCCGGCTTCTTATTTCTCTCTTCAAACCACTG
>CAMDDI010000081.1 GCA_945890905.1 Bacteriovorax stolpii | reverse complement strand
GTTGCGTCTTCATGGTGAGCAAGAGCACCTTGAGCGGCAAAGGCAGCGAAAATGCCAAAAGTTTGAGACGATTCAGAAATTCCGCCGGCCAAGGCCACATCGACTTCTCCTAAAAGAAGTTGTTGCACGCCTTGAATAATTCCTACGTTCCCACCCGCACATGCTGAGCCCAAAGTGTAATGAGGACCCGTGATATTTAAATTAAGTGTCACTTCTCCTGCGGGAGAATTAGCCACTGTGCGAGGATTGTGGTGAGGTGACCAAAGTTTCCAATCAAGATTGTTCTGATGCATTTCATAGATTTCATTTTCAGTTTCTACGTTCCCATGCTCAGTGATGCCAAGGTAAACGCCTACTTGGGATTTATCAATTGAGTTCCAATCAAGTTTTGCATCTTGAATAGCTTCATTAGCACAGTAGATGGAAATGCTGCCTGCACGCGTGCCACGACGTCTTAATTTTTTTGATTGATATTTATATTCGTCAAAATCGCAAAAGCCAGCAGCCTGCTGACCCATGTAACGAATTTCCGCGTGTTTTACTCCGGAACGACATTGCAAAAGGGCTTCGCGAAAATCTCGCAAATTATTACCATTCGGAGCAGTAAGTCCGATACCTGTCATCACTATGCGTCGCGTGTCATCCATGTGAATTCCCAGAGCAAAAATGCAAAATCTCGAAGGAAAAAGTTAGCTCAGGAATCCTTATTTGTATAGTGAACAATTTAGATTGGGGCCTCTGATTTCGTCTTGCCCAAGAAGGCACTTTCGTGGATAGTAACAAAGATCAAAAATCAACAAAATCTAAGGAGCTCCGTGATGGAAAGCTTGGTAGTGATCTCTAAGGTAAAAAAATATATTAAAGAGAAAGCGGATATGAATACTTCAGCAGGATTTTTCGAACCTTTGAACCAAGATATCGTTAAGGCCTGTCGTGATGCTATGGCCCATGCACAAAAGCTTGGCCGTAAAACCGTTATGGGTAAGGATTTTAATCTCTATGTTGAAAAAAATGACATCGAAGAGGCATTAGTAGTTGCGTCAAAAGTTAAGAAATTAATCAAAGACGAAGCAACTCTTTCAACTTCTTCTCAGGCCATCGATCAACTTACAGTTCGTGTTCAAGCGGTTTGTAATCAGGCCATTGAAAATGCCAAGTCTGATAAACGTAAAACAGTTATGGACCGCGACTTCTCTGCTCCTACCAGCTTCACTTAAGACTCTTTATTACAACTATTCTCCCTTCACTCAAATCACGGGTGAAGGTAGAATAGAGACATGAAAAAATATCTTCTTCTTTTAACACTCCCTTTTTCTCTATCTCTTTTTGCGAGTGATCTCACTCTGCATGTTTTGAAACCTCATCAGGTTGATTGGAGTTCTCCGCGGGGACTGGTCATTTCAGCACTTAAAAACCAGGCCACTTTTCAGAAAGATCCTTGGGGCCAGACATGGACTGAGATTAATTGTCCTGAATTAAAAATGTTATTTACCGTTAAACCCAAGAATTACAATTTTCTTGGTCAGATTTTTTTTGAATCCCAAGGTTTAGAAGTTCTCTTTCATACTTTTGAAGGCCATATGCTTAGTGATGCTGAAGCTTTGAGCCATTATAAAACTGAGGGACAAATCTACTCTCTGAAGTTCAATATCAATTCGAATCAGTGCTCAAGAATAGCAGATTATTTCAAAGAATTTCAAAAATATAAAGTTGATAAAAACTTTGGACTCCCTCATCGTCCGCTTTTTGCAGAGGGAGCGAGTGGAAGTTCTTTTGCTGCAAGCTTTGTAGAAGTTGCTGGACTCATGGACGAGGGTTACCGAGAAGAATGGACTCGAGGACTCAATGTGCCCGATAAAAATATAAACGTGAATGGATTTAAACTTTTAACTTCCGCAGACCATTGGGCAAAAAACCAAGACACTCAAAAACGAATTCTTTTTTATGACCCAGAAAAAATAGGAAACTGGATTGAATCTAAAGTGAAGCTGCTTCCTTGCCCGGATCATTCCCTTCGTGGAGTTTGCATAGATAAGTCATTTTTACCTCCCTTACAAACTCCGATCTGGCAGCAAAGAAGTGATTCTACTTATCGCAAAAAATAACTAGCGGCCCAGAGCGTGGCCTTCTCCACGTATATCACTGACCCCAATCCATAAACCATTTTCACGCTTAATTGCCTGAATCGAGCACCCTAGGCTTTCGTGCACAATATTGTGACCTTTCTCTGCTAGATCTTTTTCTACTCTTTCAGTTAGAAAAGGTGATTCAATTTTAAGAGTATCAGGTTGCCATTGCTGATGAATTCTTGTGGCAGAAACAGCTTCATAAAGAGGCATTTCAAATTCAACTGAATTGAGAATTGTTTGGGCAACACAAGTGATGATTCGTGTGCCTGACGGAGAACCGAGTGCCATATAGGGTTCATTATTTTTTGTAATAATAGTAGGAGACATGCTTGAAAGTGGTCGTTTACGAGGTGCAACCAAATTGTTATTACCACCAACTGCACCGAAAAGATTTTGCACTCCAACTTTCTGAGCAAAATCATCCATCTCGTTATTTAAAATAATTCCTGTCCCTTGGGCCATGACACCAGAACCAAACCATCCGTTGATGGTCTGAGTTGAGGCCACAAGATTGCCTTCTTCATCGGCCAAGGTAAAATGTGTGGTATCAGACGATTCATAAGGAAGAGGAATGGGTTTGAGTTCAGTAGCTTTTGCCACTTTATCGCTAGATAAGCTCTTTGAGAGTGTAGCGAGATATTTTTCATCTAAAAGTGACTTTACTGGAACAGTATTAAAATCTGGATCTCCTAGATAAGTCGCGCGATCTACAAAGGCCCTTTGCATACTCATGGCCGTTAAGTGAACAGCTTGTGTGGACTGAGGTCCAAATTTTTTTAACTTATAAGGTTCAAGCATTTTTAGAATTTGAATCACATGAATTCCACCGGAACTTGGAGGTGGCATGGAAAAGATTTTTAATCCTTTAAATTGTCCTGTCACAGGATCACGCTCTTTCATGCGGTATTCCCGCAGATCTTTATGAGTAAGTAAGCCTCTTCTTGCCGAAATAGTTTTTACAATCTTATTGGCCACCCCACCTTCATAGAACCCCTTACTCCCTTCTTGAGCGATAATCTCCAGGGTTTTTGCTAGATTTTCTTGAATAATCAAAGTGCCTAAAACAGGGGCCGTACCATCTACAGTATAAAAGATTCCCCGCGCTTCACGATCCATTTTTAATAGATCTTGGCGATCTATGATGGCCTCTTGCAATTGCTCATAAAGCGGAAATCCTTTCCGCGCAATTTTAATGGCAGGAGCGATTGTATCTTTCCAAGGAAGTCTTCCCCATCTTTTGTGAATGTCATATAGACCTTTTACTAGCCCTGGAGTGGCCACCGCCAAAGCACCTTCTTGGGAAAGAAGAGGCTGAGAATCTCCATTTTTTGTGAGGTACATGTTTTGCTTGGACATGACAGGGGCAATTTCTCTGAAATCAAAAGCGTAAACTTTGTTGGCCGCGTGAGAATAATAAAGAAGGAATCCACCACCACCAATTCCAGTAGAATGAGGTCGTTCAACTGAAATAGCAAATGAAGCCGCTACAAAAGCATCAATGATGTTTCCACCTTGGTCAAAGGTATGAAGAGCAGCGCGAGTTGTAGCATCACCTTGGGTGGTCACCATTTGTTTGGTTGCAGTGGCCTCATGGCCGGCCCGAGTTTGAGTGGAAGTAGGAGCGACAATTCTCACTTTCGTAGAACAGCCGACAAAAAGAATCAACAAAATGGACAACACTCGCATTTACGTCTCCTGACAATTAAAGGATACTTTTTTGAGTCTAGGAGAAAAGCCATGGATCTTAAAGATAAAAAATGTATTCCGTGTTCCAGTTATGTCCCTCCCCTTCCTTTAGAAGAGAAGAAAAACTATCTGAATACATTGTCAAGGGAGTGGTCTCTCACAGAAAGTGAATCACGCCTTCGTCGCAATTTTAAATTTAAAAATTTTATACGGGCCTTAGAGTTTTGTAATGCCGTAGGGGCAATTGCAGAAGAACAGAAACATCATCCGGAGATTCATCTAGGCTGGGGTCATTGTGATATTGAGCTCTGGACTCATACGAATAATAATTTAGTGGAAAATGATTTCATTGTGGCCGCTAAGATTGACGAAGCTTTTGGCCAGCTTTACCCGACAACTGCTGTTTAAGTTCCTTCAAAAAGCGCTTCTGTTTTAAGGTTTTGCCTGCCAAATATGATTGTGAAGGATCAATGTAGAATTGCTTTAAGGCCGAGCGCCCAATGAGCATGCGATACTTCATAGTTTCACGATTTGTAAGAGTGAGTTCTACTCTCTTCTTAATTCCTGAAAGGGTCATAGTTGTGCGGATCACATAGCGCTCTTCTCTGTGTCCGCCAGAATCTGTTACGACTCTTCGGTCTACCAATAAGGCCCTGCAAGAAACAACTAATCCCAGCTCATTTTGTAAAGGATGCACTTTAAATAAAACATAGGTCTTTTTATTCTGCCCATCTTCTAAAAAAATATCAAAGGCGTGCAAGCTTGAAGTTTTCGCTCCAGTATCTATTTTTGCTTTAATCGCGGCCAAGCCTAAAAAAGGTAAACCGACCCATTCGCGAAATCCAATAATGGTCGAGTTGTTGTTCGAATCGTTGTTCATGACAACAGTATAGTAGAAAAGGACGATTTTTCCTCTTAAGAATTCTTGCAATGCTTGCTCTGCATGATAAAATGAAAATAGTCAGATAGGATGTCATAACCACCGAGGTTCATTTTCATGAAGAAACAATTCTCTTTGTCCGCGTTAACCGTACTCTCACTTCTTTTTACAAGTTGTGCCATTCAAAGAAATCCCAAGACAAGCTCATCAAAAGAAATAAGTACTTTGACTGAAACTGTTGAAATTCAAGAAGACGAAATTTTTGAAAAAACACCTAAGACTGGTGAGTACACTCATCTTATGGCAGAGGCCGATGCGGATGATATCTCTATCAAACAATCTGTGGGTGCATCTGATATTGATGAAGTAGATGACAAAGAAAGTGGCATACCATACGCACACAATTTTTTAGCTCAGAAAAATACCAAACGTATGAAGTTCTGGGTTGATTACTTTACAGTTCAACAACGTGAGCGCTTTCAGCGTTTCTTAAATAATGGTGAAGAGTATCGTCATCACATTGAAGCCGTATTCGAAGCTCATGGTCTTCCAAAAGAACTTTATTTTGTTGGTCTTATTGAATCTGGGTATTACTTAGGTGCCCGCTCACATGCTGCCGCCGTTGGTCCTTGGCAATTTATCCCAGGGACTGCAAAACGATATCACCTAAAAATTAACTCTGAAATGGATGAGCGTCAGGATCTTTTCAAGGCCACTACTGCTGCTGCCATGTATTTCAAAGATCTTCACAATATCTTTTCTAGTTGGGAACTTGCCCTTTCAGCTTACAACGCTGGCGAGTATGGCATGATTCGAAGAATTTTAAAGCATGGTACTCGTGACTTCTACAAGATGTCTAAAAACAAGCAACTTCCGAGTGAAACTATTAACTATGTACCAAAAGTTTTAGCGGCCATGCATGTGGCCAACAATGCTGAAAAATATGGATTTGTTTTGCCTAAGAAGAAGCATCGTCTGTTTGATTTAACGGAACTTAAGGCGATCAAAAAGAATGTTCCATTATCTTCTATTGCTAACCGCTTAGATGTTAATTTGGCACTTCTTAAAAAATTAAATCCTGAACTTCGCCGCGCTTCTACACCTCGCCATTATGCTGGTACTTATTTTTTAAGAGTTCCTAAATCTAAATATAGTTACCGCATGGATGATGTAGCAACAACTGAAATGGCCTTCGTTTCTCGTCCTGAATCAAGAAGTTCGCTGAATCGCAGGATTGCTGCAAGTGCTAATAAACGCTTTCACCGAGTCTCTCGTGGAGAAACGCTTTATTCCATCGCACGCAAGTATGAAACAAGTCCAAAAGAACTGGTGCGTGTAAATTCTTTTAAAAATACGAATACCAAAGTTAAAGTAGGACAGAAAATCGCATTGTCTGAAACCCTAATTCAAAAGGTTTCTGTTAAATTTGCTTCTCCAAAAGTCCGCATGACTAAAAGTCCAGTGATTTACCGAGTAAGTAAGGGCGACAACATTAAAGACCTGGCCCGCCTCTTCAATGTCACGGTGGGCGAGATGAAATCAGTCAATAAACTTAAACGTGGCCAAGTAGTAGTTGGACAGAAGATTGTTCTTCCAGATACTCGCAAAGGAATCTATACCGTAAGACACGGTGATCATCTTTATAAGGTGGCCAAAGATCTAAATCGTCCAGTGGAAGCACTTGTAAAACTCAATTCACTTAAGCGCAAAACCATTTATCCTGGTCAAAAAATCATTGTGAATATGGATTAAACCTAGGCGAATCAATTTGAAAACTTGCCCGTAAGGGTAAATGATCCGAGAGGGCCGAAGGTAAAATTTCGGCTTTCATCATTTTAAGCTCTGGTTGATAAAAAATGTAATCAAGTCTTCGGTCGGGATTCCAGGCAGGAAAGGTGAAATATTGATTCTCGTCTTTTAGATAGATTTCTTCAGGGATTACTTCCTGCATCCCCGACTTGTTCATCACTTCAAAACTCGCATCATTTTCATATTCATCAGTATTGAAAAACTTCGACTTCTTGGTGGCACCAGTTGGAACCATATTAAAGTCTCCGGTGACCAAATTTATATTTTCATTTTTTACTTTATCCGAAAGTAATTTTATCTGGGATAAGCGGTCCACTTTATCAAAAGCCTCGAGATGCAGATTAATAACATTGAAAGTTTTTTCTCCCAATTGAATCGATACTTTTTGCAAGTATCGGTGCAGGTAGAAAACGTTGTACCACCAAGGATTCCCCTGAGGTTTTTGAAGAAGGGTGACTTCATGGGAAAGAATTGGGTATTTACTGAGAATCGCCCCACCTGATTTCATCGAGCCAAAATTTCGCGAAATGGGCCAATAAGGAAAGGGAATGTAATTAGATTCCCAGCTTACGGCCTGGGCCACATAGGGATATCCAGCTTTTTGTGCAAGAATTTGCGCTTGATTAATATTATGGGAGCGATGAGAATCAAAATCAATCTCCTGCAGACACAAGATATCTGGATTGGCCTCTTTGATTTGCCTCACTAAGAGTTCGAGTTTATCTTCAAAAAACTTTTTATCCCGGTATTCATAACCCGGACCTTCTGAGCCTTCACCATAGAGAAAACTGATATTCCAAGTCATGATTTTAATCACACTCGGTCGCTCTTCAACATCCATCATATCCGCTGGCTCAACGTGAGAAATTTCAGGTCTTGCTATGATTTGATTCAGACTCCACGGATGTCCTGCCCAGGCGAGTATGCCGATAAATCCCAAAACAACTAAAAGAAGTTCACCCAAGATCATTTTCATACCTTTTGCCCGCCAATATAGAGGGCCTCAACCTGACCAGGAAAAGATTTATCCATGAAAGGACTATGAGCGACTTTTGTTTTTAAATTATTTTTGGTGACGGTTAATGGTTTTTTCAAATTGATAACCGTAAAGTTTGCACGATAACCAGGAAGTAAAAAACCCAGGCCTAGGCCCATTTCCTGAAAAACTTTTGAAATCTTTCTCCAAGAGGGCAGAAAATTGTTAAAAAAGATTCCAGGATTTTCCGCCGTCACTAGAGCAATGGTTTTTGGATCGACCCCTTCAGAAATAAGCCAGGTAACAAAAGGAGCAAATGTATCGAGACCTGTGAGGCCTGAAGTTCCCTTGAGTTTTTCTTCTGCGGTATGAGGGGCGTGATCAGTGGCCAAGAAATTAATTTCATGATTCTTGAGAGCTTCCATTAAGGCGCTGCGGTCTAGATGGTAACGAATCGGGGGATTCATTTGAAAATAGGCCTGATCTTCCTCGGGCATGTGCTCTAAATCAAAATATAAGTGCTGAGGAGTCACTTCCAACATGACCTCTACACCACGAGCACGTGCCGCTCGGACTAAGTTTAAACCTTCCTGAGTACTATAATGACAGAGTTTTCCTTTGAGCTTGTATTTTTCAATAAGCATTAAAGCATCTCGAGTGGCCACCACTTCGGCCACAACTGGACGGCGATCTTGGTGGGTGCCTGCATCTTTGTGTTCATCTAAAACTTCTGGATCTTCGCAATGAAAACTCACCCATTGGCCTTGATAATTTTTTAAGGCCTGATCTAAACTTTCCAAATCTTTGAAATATAATTCTCCAACCGAAGGACCCATATAAACTTTGTAGGGAACCGTATAGCTTAGGGGTTTTGTTTCTGGACCGATGCCCGCATATAGCCATAAATTTCCACAGGCCTTTTCTGCTAAATGGGCCTTGGCCTCATAACTAGAATTATTCACAGGCGGAATAGGATTGTTGGGCATATCTCCCGCGTGAGTAACTCCCCCATTGATCATGGCCGCTCTGGCCGTGAGAAAATCTTCTTTATAATTATTTTTTCCTGAGACATCTTCCCGGGCATGAATATGAACATCCCCCATGCCAGCAAATAAAAGGCATTCATCTGGATAAGTGATATCTGCTTTTAGTTTTAGTTCGCCAACTTCTAAAATCAGGCCACTCACTTCATCAAAGCAGACCTGCTGGCGCTTTTGATAAGTAGAAGTAACACAAATGGCATCAATAACTTTCAAAACTGTCTCCGATGAACTGTTGTGGGACTTCCTTGATCTTGAGGCATTGTGATGATCTCATCAATGACCACATGACGAGGCTGCTCCAACATAAAGATCATCATGCGGGAAATATCCTGAGGAGTTAAAGGGGTCATATTTGAATAGACTGCATCTGCGGCAGTTTTGTCTCCGCGAAAACGAACCTGACTGAAATCAGTATTGACCATCCCCGGTGAAATCTGCATGACTCTTAAGTTTTTTCCACAAGTCTCTTCACGCAGAGATTTTGTAAATGCACTGACAGCGTGTTTAGTAGCGCAGTAAATGGCACCACCAGGATAAGTGAGATGTCCGGCCACAGAACAGAGATTTAAAATATCTCCCCCACCATTTTTAAGCATCCAAGGAACAACAGTGTGGGCCACGCGAAAATTGGCCGTGATGTTGGTATTAATCATCTGATCCCAATCATCCAAATTGGAAGTTTCAACTTTGTCGCGTCCTAGGGCCAGACCTGCGTTGTTGATAAGAATATCAAGATGACCTTGGGTTTTTTCTAGAAGAAGCTTGGGTAAATCTTTGGAGGTCACGTCGGCAACAATTAGAGTGATTTTAATTTGAGGATGAGAATTTTTAAGTTCACTAGACAATTCTTGGAGTTTTTCTTCACGTCTGGCGAGTAAGAAAAGCTCACACCCACGGGCCGCAAGATCAATGGCCACAGCTCGGCCAATGCCTGTTGAAGCACCGGTAATAAGACATCTTTTTTGATTGAGACTCATAGGAGAATCTTAGAAGAACGGGAACCAAAAAACAAGGTCACACTCTGATTAGGAATGTGACCTGAGAAAAAATCTAAGCGTTGAGTTTACGAAGAACGTAGTGAAGGATTCCAGAATTTTTGTAGTACTCCAGTTCATTGGCCGTATCAATACGGGATTGAAGCTTCACATGCACCACTTCCCCATTGGTGCGTTTAATTTCCGCATCAAGAATAGATTTTGGCTTCATGTCCGTCACACCTTTAATGGTGATTTCTTCTGATCCATCAAGGTTTAGAGACTTTCTGGTCTGACCATCAGTAAACTGAGCAGGTATGACACCCATTCCAATTAAATTTGAGCGATGAATTCGCTCAAAGCTCTCAGTGATCACGGCCTTAATGCCCAAGAGACGAGTGCCTTTTGCGGCCCAGTCACGAGAGGATCCTGTACCGTATTCCTTACCGGCCACTACCACTAAAGCTTTTCCAGCTGCTTGGTATTTTGATGAAGCATCGTAAATTGTCATCTCTTCGCCAGTAGAAACAAAAGTCGTGTATCCACCTTCTTTGCCAGATTTATTCATTTCGTTTTTTAAACGAATATTGGCGAAAGTTCCGCGGGTCATCACTTCATCGTGTCCACGACGGGCACCATACTGGTTAAAATCAGCAGGTTTTACTCCGCGAGAAACAAGGTAAGCTCCAGCAGGAGTGTCTGGTTTAAAAGAACCAGCAGGAGAGATGTGATCAGTTGTAATGGAATCACCAAAGAGACCAAGAATATTCGCACTCAAAATATCTTTGGTAGCTTCAGGATCTTTTTTCATTCCTTTAAAGTAAGGAGGATTGTTGATGTAAGTTGAATTTGCATCCCAAGCAAAAGTCTCCCCTTCAGGAACTTGAACTTTTTGCCAAAACTCATCCCCTTTAAAAACGTCACTGTAGCGAGACTTAAACATGGCTGGAGTTACTGCGCGGGTAATGGTGGCCTGGATCTCTTCATTAGAAGGCCAGATATCTTTGAGATAAACTGGATTCCCTTTTTGGTCTTTTCCAATGGGGTCTTTAGTTAAATCAAGTTTCACATTGCCTGCGATGGCGTAGGCCACCACTAACGGAGGTGAAGCAAGATAATTGGCCTTAACATCCGGAGATACACGGCCTTCAAAGTTTCTGTTTCCAGAAAGTACGGCTGAAGCTGTAATATTTCCGTCTTTAATAGCTTTTGAAAATTCAGGCTTAAGTGGACCAGAGTTTCCGATACAAGTTGTACAACCATATCCAACTAAATTAAATCCAAGCTTATTGAGTTCCGGCTGCAAACCTGCGGCTTCCAAATAATCCGTTACCACTTTAGAACCAGGAGCAAGAGAAGTTTTAACCCATGGTTTAGAAGTTAAACCTAAAGCATTGGCCTTCTTTGCGACTAATCCAGCAGCTATAAGAACTGAAGGATTAGAAGTATTCGTGCAAGAAGTGATAGCAGCAATCATCACATCCCCATGAGTGAGAGTAAAATTGGCACCATCAACGACTTGAGTTTTATTAGCTTCATCAGCTTTAACTTTGAATCCAGTGTCACTGACTAGATCTGTTTTAAAACCTTCAGCAATATTCGAGAGGGCCACGCGGTCTTGAGGGCGCTTAGGTCCGGCCAGAGAAGGCTCTACACTTGATAAATCTAATTCAAGAGTATCAGTAAAAATTGGATCTTTAGTATCGTTTCTCCAGAAGCCTTGCTCTTTGGCATATGCTTCAACCAACTGAACTCTTTCTTCATCACGACCAGTGAAGCGAAGATACTCAATAGTTTTTTCATCAACGGGGAAAAATCCACAAGTCGCACCATACTCAGGGGCCATATTAGCAATTGTTGAGCGATCGGCAAGAGAGAGATCTTTTAATCCAGGGCCGTAGAACTCAACAAATTTATCAACCACACCTTTCTTACGAAGCATTTGAGTAACAGTGAGAACAACATCAGTGGCCGTCACACCTTCTTTGGTTTTTCCTTTAAGCTTAAAGCCCACCACTTCTGGAATGAGCATGGTCACAGCTTGGCCCAACATCGCAGCTTCTGCTTCAATACCGCCGACACCCCAACCAAGAACAGAGAGTCCATTCACCATGGTTGTATGTGAATCTGTACCTACACATGTATCGCAGTAAGCGATAGTTTTCCCATCTTCTTCTTTAGTCCACACAGTTTGTGCCAAATACTCAACGTTAATTTGGTGACAGATTCCCGTTCCCGGAGGAACTACGCGGAAATTTTTAAATGCTTTTTGTCCCCATTTTAAAAACTTATAACGCTCACCATTTCTCTCGTACTCAAGCTTCATATTTTCTTCAAAAGCAGAAGGGCTTGCAGAATGATCCACAATCACAGAGTGATCGATCACTAGATCAACTGGAACCAGAGGATTAATTTTTTGAGGATTACCACCCACTGACTTCATGGCGTCTCTCATGGCGGCCAAATCTACCACTGCAGGGACACCGGTAAAATCTTGCATCAGAACCCGGGCCGGATAGTAATTAATTTCGCGAGTTGATTTTTTATTTTTTGTCCACTGGCCCATGGCCTTGACATCATCTTCAAAAACGGTAAACCCATCTTCATTGCGAAGAAGATTTTCCATGAGCACTTTAAGTGAGAATGGAAGATTATCTACATCACCCACACCAGCAGCTTCAGCGGCCTTAAGTGAAAAATAATCATACGATCTATTCCCGACTTTTAACGTGCGACGGGTTTTAAAAGAATCAATTCTTTTGTCTGACACCGGTTTCTCCCTGATAAATTTAATAATATTCTAACTCTCTTACAGGTTTGTGACAAAGAGAAAGCCAGTGTAGGCAATGCCTACTCCTTGTCCGACAAGAACTATCAAGAACAAAGAATGTTTTTTCAATCCTTGATCCAAATCCAAAAACAAGTCATCATAACTTTAGCGCAACGAATAAATTTAGGAAAAATTATGGAAATCACCCGCCATCATCATCTTGATCACATGACAAAACTCACTCCCTTATTGATCTTGGCCGTGGTGGTTCAATCTTATCTTTATCACCGCTTCGCTCCTGCAGAGATGGCCTTTGAAGTGACCTATTTTCTGGCAGGATCTTTGATCCTTCTTATTTTGGGCTACAATGCTCATCACACTTTTCACAAGGTTTCTCTGAAGCCCAATTACCTTGAGATCAAAGTCTCACCTCTGAAGTATCAAGAAGAAATTCTGTACACAAATATCGAAGAAGTGACTTTTGATAATTCCAAAAAAACCTATGGCAACCTCACATTGACCCTCAATTGTGGGAAGAAATGCCGGATTTTCTATGTGGATGATGTGAAAAAAATCTGTGATCAAATTGAAAAAAGAAAGTTTAAGCTTCCGAAGTCTGCTTAATAGCCGAGTAATACTGTTCTTACTCCGACTTGCGCTGGTCTTT
>CAMDDI010000080.1 GCA_945890905.1 Bacteriovorax stolpii | reverse complement strand
ACTTGCGAGAGATCTAATTTAAGATTTTTGAGTGCCCGGTAGGTAAATTCTCCTGGCTGGGCAAGACGGCACAGGCCCTCATTTACAAAAAGATTCATAATCCGTTCAACGTTTAATGTATTTCCATGAACGCTCAATTCGAGAATATTCTCTCCATTATAACTCTTCGGACCCTCGAAATAGGTCAGGCAAATATCATCATAAACTTGGTCCTGATGAACAAGTTTGGTGTAGTACACATGACGAGTTAAAATTGAGTCTAAATTGAGAGTGAAAAAAGGCGAAAAATCACGAATTTCTTTGATGCCTGAAATTCGGATAACCGCCATTGCTGCATTGGCAAGATTGCATGTACTGCACGCTATGACGGCTTCATCCGAATAAAGAAACTTCATACAACAACAGGATTCTGACTTCCCTTAGAATTGAAAACCATCAACTGTTGAAGAATACCGAACAAGGTCGAAACGAAAATATAAAGACTCAAACCAGAAGGTAAGTCTTTCATGATGAAGCCGAAAATTAGCGGCATAAACATCATAACTTTTTTCTGAACCGGATCAGAGATTGTGTTCGGAGTAAGCTTCTGCTGAAGGAACATCGCACCAGTCATAAGAACTGGTAGGACATAGTAAGGATCTTTATTTGAGAGATCGTGAATCCAAAAAATAAAAGGAGCATCTACAAGCTCTACAGCAGAGTAGAGAACTTTATAGAAGGCAAAAAACACCGGCATTTGAAGAAGCAACGGAAGACATCCTCCAATAGGATTGGCCCCGGATTTCTTAAAGAGCTCCATGCTTTCTTTTTGCAATTTCTGTGGATCATCTTTAAATTTCTCACGAAGTTTTGTGAGTTCAGGCTGAACCAATTGAAGTTTTTTCATACTCACAACTGACTTGTACTGAAGAGGGAAAGTTATCAATCGAATGAGGAGTGTAAGAAGAATAATATCTACACCATAGTTGGATACATACGAGTGGAAAAATTGGAGTCCTTTCAGAATCCATACAGCAAAAAAGCCCCAAATTCCGAAGTTCACAGAGTTTTTAAGATTGTGCCCGAGAGAAACTAAATAGTTGTACTCTTTTTTAGCAAAAACTAAATGATAACTGAGAGTTTTTGCAGCTTTGTTTGAGTACATGCTGAAAGTTTTATTAGCATCACTCTTATAAATCAGAGTTTGTTCAGTATCAAAATAAGTCGCAAATAAATGGTAATTAAAATCAATTCCGGCCCATTTAATAGCACGATCTCCAGCTTCATCATCGCCAATTTCATACTGGTTTAATTCATCTGTATAAACCGCAAAAAAGCGCTGTTGAGAATTCTCTAATTTCTTAGGTTCTGACTGATATACGAAGCGATATTTGAATTCCTGAAGTGAAGTAATAGAGAATGAAGGTACTGAATTAGCATCTAATCCAGTAATAAGTGTTGTTTCAGTTTCTGAATGAAAAAATTTGTTAGGCACTTCTGTTTTAGCAAAACGTATTGTCTGAAAACCACGCCCGAAATCAAATTCCACACGCATTGGATTTTTTGAAGCCACAGTGTCTTCAAAACGAAAAGCAGCTTGCGGATTAATGAAGTTTTTCACAGCTAAGGTGTTATCAAACTCTAAAGTCATCCCATTTTGATTAAGAGTGAACATCTCATTTTCAATTGGTTCTATAGGACCAGCAGATGTCCCTGGAGTACCAGATGAAGTAGTGGGAGTTACATTTTGGGCCACAACGGACGTCACACCTGGTTCTATAGGGGCGTCAGCCGCTTTTTTAGGCGGGGCAAAGTAAAATTGCCAACCAAAGAGAATTGCACCTGAAAGAACCACAGCGAATAAAGCATTACGTTGCTCAGAACCCATTTATAACTCCAATGAACTTAAATACATTAAGGTACCGGGTCTTCTCCCCCGGGATGATACGGATGACATTTGCAAATTCGTCGACAGGAATACCATAAAGCTCTGGTAATTGAAAACTTCTTGAAGCACTCCCGCGAATATTGAGAACAAGTGGGATAGAAGCGACAGTTGTTTCCCAAAAGCGGAGAAATAAAATATTGGTAAAATCGCAGCAGATAATCCAAAAGTTTATTTATGGCGCGGAGCACAGGCGCTCACCGATCTTAGTAAAAGCTTTTTTGAGCTGCTCCTCACTGTCTGGCTTTTTAGTCACAACAAAAAGCATATCGATAGTCTTCCCTTTGAGTGCTGAGTTCTTACGATAGGCCTCTTTCATCAGACGCTTTAAGCGATTACGGTCGTGGGCCTTACCAATTTTGCGGGAAATACTGAATGCGATACGAGAATGATCGCTATTTTGAATAAAAGTAGGCTTATAGAAGCAAACCAACGGGTGAACAAAGCTCCTGGAGCTCTGTTCACGAAGGTATTCGAAGTCTTTTTTGTGGGTAAGCTTGAGAGATTTTGAAAAGCCAAAAGAGGCAGTAGAACTCATCTCAAAAATTACTTAGTTCCTGTAGAAACAGTTAACTGCTTACGTCCCTTAGCACGACGACGAGCGATTACTTTTTTTCCGCCAACAGAAGACATTCTCGCAAGGAATCCGTGATCACGAAGTCTCTTGAGTTTCTTTGGTTGCCAGGTTCTTTTTTGCATACTCATATAACGATCCTTAAAGAAAGATGGGTCTATAAATTTTGGAAGCTCCTTAATTACAGGAAAGTGAGGCCCGGGTCAATAAGATTTATAAAACTAAGCGTCAGAGTAAGTTCTTGTAAGAGGCCCGTGATTGATTAAGATCTGGTGAAGTGTTAATTCTTTCGAACTTTTTAACATTCATCCAAATAAATATAATAAATGACACAAAAGTTTCCTTTTAATCATTTTCTCAAGCTTGATGGTCTTACAGAGGCACCAGTGCCTACAAAAGCCCCAAAAATCACTCCTATAGTTGTAGATAAGTCCATCAACCCTTTGTCAGCGGCGCAGAAGAAGATCCATGAATTTGGATCAGATGAGCTTAAAACAATTACTGAAGAACTCTTAGAGCATATCAAGAATTTGATGAATTCTAATAAGTTCCACGCTTATTTCACTAATACATTTACTGTTTCAGAAATTAAGCACGATGTCGTTGAAGTTGTAGTGACGACCAGTTTCATTAAAAAGATGATTGAAAATCACTATCAAGAGATCATCAAGCAGGCTTTGCACGAAATTTTAGGCAAAAATTACGGATTCGAGATTCAAGTACTGGGAACACCCACAAACACTACCTCTTTAAGTTCTAATAATGAGAATATCCTCAATACACTGAAAACTACTAAAAAACCTGAAAGTGTGAAGACTTCTACATTTTTCATCGAAGAGCTTGAACCTACAAAAGATGACCTTTATAAGGCCATCGATTCTCAGGTTATCGAACACAACACTGCTACAAGTACTAATCAGATTGATCAGAATAAAACTTTTAATAATTTTATTATAGGCCCATCAAATAATATTGCTCATGCCTTATCTATGGCCGTGGCCAAGGATCCAGGTAAAACTTATCCGGCCCTCTATATCTATGGAAATTCTGGATTAGGAAAAACTCACTTAATCCATGCTATTGCTAACCATGTACACACGCAAAAACCAAATCTTAGAATTTGTATGACTTCTGCGAACCGTTTTATGAATGAAATGGTTGAGTCCATGAAAACAAATCAGCATTTTGAATTTCGGCGTAAATATACTGAGAAAACAGATTTTTTGATTATCGATGATATTCACGAATTAAAGAATCGTACTGGTACTCAAAATGAGTTCTTTAATATCTTTAATGAACTCCTTGATCGCGGGAAACAGCTGGTATTTACCTCTGATAAACCACCTAAAGAAATTGATGGAATTGAAGAGCGTATTCGTACTCGTCTATCTTCAGCACTTCCAGTAGAAGTTCAACAACCGGATTTAGAAACACGCATTGCAATTCTTAAAAAGAAAGCTGTTGAAAAAGATATTTATCTTAGCGATGACGTGGTCAATCTTATTGCAAAATGTGTGAAGAGTAATATTCGCGAACTGGAAGGCTGCTTAATTAAATTAGGTGCAGTTACCTCAATACTTAAGGTCGATATCGATCTAGAAGTGGCAAAAGAGCATTTAAAGCTTAATGAAGAGCTAGAAAATCAAAAGAATGTCACCATCGAGAGCATAGCTAAGTCAGTGGCATCTTTTTATAAAATTCCTATCGGTGACTTGCGTGGAAAGGCCAAGACAAAAGAAGTGGCCCTGCCACGTCAGGTGGCCATGTATTTGATCAATAAAATGATTAAGCCAACTCTTAAAGAAAATGGTCACTACTTCTCAGGTCGAGATCACTCAACTGTCCTTCACGCAATAAATACCATCAAAGATCGCATCAAAGTTGAATCTATTCTTGCTCAGCAAGTTCTTGACCTCGAAAAAAATCTGTAATTTGTTTTGATCTTCACATTTCCACACATTCCAATGTTGATTCATCTCTATCAACAGAACACTTATCCACAATGTGGGAGATTTTGTTGATAAAAAGAGTGTTTACTCGAGACGTTCAAATAAAACTTCTGTTTAACATTTAGCAGCTTGTGACAACTCATAAAAAAGCTGTGGAAAGATGAGAATAAATCATAAGGAATCTTTAGATATACGAAGGAATTTTGAAGAAAGAGAAGCGCGTTAGTGGATACCTTTAGAGAAACTTAAGCTTAAGCTATGAGAATTAATAAGAGTGTCAAAACCCATCAACACTGTCCGCGCTAATACATATTAAAACAATAATATAATTAATTATAAGAGAGAGAAAAAGAAATGGACCTATAGGGGCAAGCAACTTGATTAAGTGACTTACTAAAGTTAAAACATTGCATCCCCATAAGGAACCAATATGAAACTAGTTATCCAAGCACAAACTCTTAGAGATGCAGTCAATAAAGTTTTATCTGTAGTCGATAAGAAAAACTCTAGACCCATTCTCACAAACTGCTTAGTAAAATCAGTCGGAAACAAATTAGAGCTTATTGCTACTGATTTAGAAGTTTCAGCTAAGATTATTTTAAATGCTAAAATTGAAAAAGAAGGCAGCTTTTGTATAAACAGCAAAAATATTGCTGATATTTTAAGAGAACTTCCCAATGATGAAGTGATCATGTCTGTCGATACCAACAACATTCTAAATCTCTCTTGTAAAAATATTAACTATTCACTTTTGATTACAAGCGCAGATGAATTTCCTCAGTTAAGTTTTCAAAATCAAAGTACTGAATTCCGTTTAAAAACAAAACAAATCGCCCATATTATCAATAAAACTTCCCATGCTATTTCCACGGATGAAACAAGATTGTACCTTAATGGTATTTATCTACAGTTAACCGATTCAAAACTTCGCTCAGTTGCAATCGATGGTCATCGTCTAGCTTTGTTAGATACTCATGAATTTATTGGCGATAATAAATATCTTGTTGATGGAGTGATAGTTCCTAGAAAAGGAATTTCAGAACTTAAAAAAATTGCAGATAGTTACCCTGATGACGATGTTTCAATCTCTCTGGATGATTCATTTATGTTTGTGAATGCTAAGAATGAATATTTTTTATCCATTCGTTTAATTGCTCGTGAATATCCAAAATATCAGACAGTCATACCTTCAAAGACCACTAATCGCTTCCATATTGACCGTAATGCTATTTTAAATGCCGTTAAGCGTATCAAGATCCTTTCAAACGAAAAAACTAATGGAGTGAAATTAAACGTAAATAACAACGAACTTGTAATTTCCACTAATCACCCAGCTTTGGGTCAAGCCACTGAAAGACTTGCCATCGTTTATGATGGGAAAGCCACTGAAATTGGTTTTAACGCAAAATATTTAATTGAGTCTCTTTCGGTTTTAAATGAGACAGATGTGACTTTCGAATTTAATAATGAATTGAGTCCAGTGGTTATTAAAGCTGAGGATTTACCGGATTTTTTAGGTATCATCATGCCGCTTAAACTGTAGTTGTGGATGAATTGTTGGAAAATTAAAAAATTACAGCCACAAAATTTCAGAAATCTCGGTAATCAAGTTTTTGATTTTGTTCCAGGAATTAATTGCATCTTTGGTCAGAATGGAAATGGAAAAACAAATCTTTTAGAGGCTGTTTACCTACTCACTAATAAAAAATCATTCCGTAAAAATACAGCTTTTCCTCAAATGATTAACATTGAAGGCGGAAGCCCAGAAATTATCATTCAATCAGCCTTTGAAGATGAAGATAAAAAAGAGCTTCTCGCCTACTCTCTTCGGCTTCACGATGATTATGAAGAAAGATTTCTCAATAATGTCCCTGAAAAATCCAAAACGCCAACCTCGTCGGTATTTATCAATCCTTTTGATTCGTACTCTTTTCATACGAGTTCTACTTTCCGCAGACATTGGATGGATTCCCACTTGTCTCTAATGGATAGTGATTATCGAAAAACATTGGGGAAATTTCAAAAATCCATGCGTTTTAGGAATTCTGTGCTTGGAATAGGTGGTAAAACAGCTTCTAACCAATTAAAAGCCATTGATGAGCAAGTTGCGGAATATTCCGCTATTATTACAGATAAACGTCATCAATTTATTCAAGGTTTAAACGAACAAATAACCTCAACTTTTAAAGCTGTTTTTGCAGAAGAACACTTCTTAAAATTAGATTTGGATAGTGTTTTCACTCATTGGGATGCAAAAAAGATTTTTGACTTTTATCGTCATCAAGAATCTACAGATTTAAAAGCACACTTGACACAAGTAGGCGTCCACCGAGATGACTTTATCTTTAGTTTTGATGGACTCAATGCATTTGAGTTCTGTTCTTTGGGCCAACAAAAAATGGCGTTTCTGAGCTTGATATTTGCCTATATTGAGCTTTTTAGGTATAAATTTACCTCTTATCCTATTGTTCTAATTGACGACGTTTCTGGAGAGCTAGACAGCCAGAGATGGAAAAATTTGATCTCATACTTGGAAACCAAAAAATTCCAAGTATTGATCACAACCGCCAACGAGAATTTTGGGAAAGAATTGGAAAGAATACCGAATTCCAAGAAATTTTTAATTGCTCATGGAACACTTGCTTAACCATGGATTGGAGCCTCGCAAATGGATCAAACTCCTGATTCTATTTCAAAAGTAAAAGCCGAATACAATGCTGACCAGATTAAAATCTTGGAAGGTCTTGAAGCGGTAAGAAAACGTCCCGGTATGTACATTGGTGATACTGGTTTCCGCGGATTCCATCACTGCGTTTACGAAATCGTAGATAACGCCGTCGATGAGGCTCTTGCGGGGTACTGTACACAAATCAACGTTGTCATTCATGTCGATAACTCACTCACGGTGGTGGATAACGGTCGTGGTATTCCCACAGATATGGTTCCCGGTGAAGGTGTTTCGGCTGCTGAAATTGTTTATACAAAACTTCATGCTGGTGGAAAGTTCAACGAAGAGGGCGGGGCTTATAAAGTTTCCGGTGGTCTTCACGGTGTAGGTGCATCAGTAGTAAACGCCCTTTCAAAATGGGTTCGAATTGAAATTAAAAAGCATGGAAAACTTCACCGCCTCGAGTTCGCTCATGGCGTGGCGAAAGAGCCACTTAAAGTTATCGGGGACTGTGACCTCAAAGACACTGGAACAACTGTAACTTTCAAATCTGATAACGAAATTTTTGAAGTACACGAATATAATTACGATACTCTTGCCAACCGCTTCCGTGAGATGGCCTTCCTCAATAAGGGTCTCCGTATTGTCATGAAAGATGAGCGCACTGAAAAAGAAGATATCTTCCACTTTGAAGGTGGTCTCTCTGAATTTGCAGCATATTTAAACCGCGCTAAAACTCCGATCCATAAAGAGCCCATTTATTTCTTCCAGTCTCGTGATAATTACGAAGTGGAAGTAGCGATGCAATGGACCGATGGTTATTCGGAAACCCTCACAAGTTATGCCAATAACATCAACACTCCAGAAGGTGGTGTGCATGTTTCTGGTTTTAAAACAGCTCTTACTCGAGTTTTAAACAACTACGCTAAAGATAATAACATTCTTAAAAATATCAAAATCGCTCTCACAGGCGATGATATGCGTGAAGGTTTGACTGCAATCATTTCAGTTAAACTCACAAATCCTCAGTTCGAAGGCCAAACTAAGTCAAAACTTGGTAATTCGGAAGTGGAAGGGATTGTGAATTCACTAGTTGGAGATAGATTCAAAATTTATCTCGAAGAAAATCCGAATGTGGGTAAAACCATTCTTAAAAAATCAATCGATGCAGCTGCGGCACGAGAAGCTGCCCGTAAAGCGCGCGAACTTACTCGTCGTAAGACAGCTCTCGATTTCTCAGGACTTCCTGGGAAAATGGCCGACTGTCAGGAAAAAAATCCTGAGCTTTGTGAAATTTACATCGTAGAGGGAGATTCTGCGGGTGGATCAGCAAAACAAGGTCGTGATCGTCGTACTCAGGCAGTTTTGCCTCTAAAAGGTAAAATTCTTAACGTTGAAAAGGCACGTTACGATAAAATGTTATCAAACGACGAAATTAAAATGCTTGTTCAGGCCCTTGGAACAAGTATTGGTAAAGATTCTTTCGATATCGCGCGCCTTCGTTATCACAAAATTGTGATCATGACCGATGCGGATGTGGATGGATCGCACATTCGAACCCTTCTTCTTACTCTTTTCTACCGTCAGTTGCCTGAGATTGTTGAACGCGGTCACTTGTACATCGCTCAGCCGCCTTTGTTTAAATACAAAAAAGGTAAGCACGAGCGTTACTTAAAAGATGGCAGTGAACTTGAAACTTATCTTGTATCAAGTTCTCTTTCTGACTCTGAGATCACAATTGATGATCAAAAAGCTGAAAGTGAAACGGTTAAAGCTTTGGTGAATAAGTTCAGAAATTACAATGGAACTTTAGAATCTTATGACCGTCACTATGACGCTCATTTTTTAAAGAACATCGTGGAAGATGGAAGTCTCACTGCTGATACTATGAAAGATAAAACTAAACTTGCGGCCTATGCAGAGATGATTTCTCATAAAATTATGTCTGATGAACATGTGAGCCTTAAGAAATACAAATTCACGATAGAAGAAGATCTTAAAAACTTAGGCTTCCAGCTTCGTGTTCATGTTGTTTCTGCTCTTAAAACTAAAAATTTCCGTATTAGTGGTACGTTTGCCGACTCATCTGAATTCGCTGATCTTATCAACCAGTACGACGGGCTGAAGCGCTATTTGAAATCTGAATTTGTGGTTAAGCATTCTGGAAATACCACTAAGCATACTGGTCTTCACGCTTTCACCACTTTTGTATCCGCTGAAGGACGCCAAGGTGCTTACATTCAGCGCTATAAAGGATTGGGAGAGATGAACCCTGAGCAGCTTTGGGAAACTACGATGAATCCAAATCACCGCACACTTCTCCAAGTTAAAATTGAAGACACAATCGATGCCGATCAAGTGTTCTCTGTTCTTATGGGAGATCAGGTTGAGCCGCGCAGAGAATTTGTGGAAACAAATGCGCTTAATGTGCGTAACCTGGATATTTAATTTTTAAGGATTTGAAAATATGAGCGAAGATAATAATTCTCAAGCACCAAACCACGGAAACATCACTCCTCTCCTTATTCAGGATGAGATGAGAAGCTGTTACCTGGATTACGCTATGTCAGTGATCGTGGGTCGGGCCCTTCCAGATGTTCGTGATGGACTAAAACCTGTGCATAGACGCGTACTCTTCGCGATGCACATGTTGAATAACTACCATAACCGTCCCTACCTCAAGTCAGCTCGTGTGGTCGGGGATGTAATTGGTAAGTATCATCCACATGGTGACTCTGCCGTTTACGGAGCTATGGTTCGTCTCGCTAAAGATTTCTCTATGAGATACCCGATTATTGATGGTCAAGGGAACTTCGGTTCAATTGACGGAGATAACGCTGCGGCCATGCGATATACCGAAGTCAGAATGCAAAAACTCACCAACGATATGATGGGTGACATTGATAAAGAGACTGTAGATTGGCAGGATAACTATGATGGTTCACTTGTTGAGCCAACAGTTCTTCCTACCAAAATTCCCAATCTTTTAATTAACGGGTCTGCGGGTATTGCCGTTGGTATGGCGACCAATATTCCTCCTCACAACTTAACTGAAGTGATGAATGGTCTTTTGGCCTTGATTGATGATTCTTCAATCACAGTTCATGATCTTATTAAAATTATTCCTGGTCCAGATTTCCCAACTTATGGAGCGATCCATGGTACTGCGGGAATTCAGCAAGCTTACCACACTGGAAAAGGTGTAATTCAAGTTCGTGCTAAAGCCGATATCGAAGTAGGGAAAAACGATCGTGAAAAAATCGTGATTACTGAACTTCCATATCAAGTGAATAAAGCGCGGTTGATTGAAAAAATTGCTGAACTCGTAACCGAAAAAGCCATTGAAGGAATTTCAGATATTCGCGATGAATCTTCTCGTGAAGGTATCCGCGTTGTGATTGATGTTAAGCGTGGAGAGCAAGGTTCAGTCATCTTGAATCGCCTCTATAAGCAAACTCAAATGCAGGTCTCATTCGGGATTATTTTTCTCTCCATTTACAATGGTCAGCCACGAGTCTTTGATCTTAAGCAGCAGCTTGAGTGCTTCATTGAACACCGTCGCGAAATCATTATCCGTCGTACAACTTATGAACTCAAAAAAGCTAAAGAGCGCGCTCATATTTTAGAGGGTCTCAAAATTGCAGTAGAGAATATTGATGAGATCGTAGAACTCATTAAAAAAGCTGAAGGACCGGCTCAAGCCAAAGAGCAGTTGATGGCAAAGTTTGTCCTCTCAACTATTCAGGCTCAGGCCGTTCTCGACATGAGACTTCAGCGCTTAACAGGTCTTGAGCGCGATAAGATTGTTGCCGATTATGAAAACGTAATGAAAGAAATCTTCCGTCTAGAAAGCATTTTGGGCTCTGAAGAAGAAATCAGAACAATCATTCGTGGTGAGTTCTTAGAAATCCGTGAAAACTACGGTGATGAGCGCCGTACTGAAATCATCGCGCAAGCTGATGAAATTCACATGGAAGATTTAATAAAAAATGAAGAAGTGATTGTGACTATTACGCAGAAGGGTTACCTCAAACGTATGGCCATTGATACTTACCGCTCGCAAAAGCGCGGTGGTAAAGGTGTGAAGGGTGCAGATCTTGATGAAGATTTCTACACTTCAATTTTTACGGCAGATACTCACGATAACCTCATGATCTTTACCGATAAGGGAACAGTGTTCTCCATTAAGGTTTATCAGATTCCTGAGGGCTTGCGAACGAGCAAAGGTCGAAACGTTGTGAACCTTATTAATGTTCCTGCAGGTGAAATTGTAAAAGAAATCATCACAGTTCCAAAAGAAGCAGAAGGTTCATTCTTGATCTTTGCTACTAAGTACGGAATCGTGAAAAAATCAGATCTTTCTGAATATAAAAATATGAGACAAAACGGTCTTAAAGCAATCAAGGTTGTGGATGGCGATGAAGTTCTTGCTGTTCGTATCTCTGATGGTAAAAAAGACGTTCTCCTAGCTTCTTCAGGTGGTAAATCAATTCGCTTCAACGAAGATGATTGCCGCGCTCAAGGTCGTGTTTCACAAGGTGTGAAAGGGATGAATCTTGAAGATGGCGAATACGTGATTGGTATGGAAGTGATTGATGAGAAATCAGAAATCTTGACTGTGACAAGCCGCGGATACGGAAAACGCTCTTCTGCTGAAGAATATCGTCAGCAATCTCGTGGTGGTAAAGGGATTCTTGCTATGAAGCTCACCGAAAAAACCGGTGAGATCATGGGTATCCTTCCAGTTACAGATAAAGATGATCTCATGATCATTACTGATAAAGGCCAAGTGATCAGAACGAAAATCTCTGGAATCTCTCTTCTTGGAAGAAATACTCAAGGTGTTCGTTTGATTAACGTGAAGCCTGATGAGAAAGTTGTAGCAGTTGAAAAAATTATGGATCCAGATGATGATACAACCGAAGGTGAACCATCTGAGACGCCAGTTCAGTAAATTTTTATTTCTAATCTTGATCCTGGGGTTAAGTTCTTGTGACTTTACCTCAGGACTCAATCAAGACATTCTCACCGCTCAAAAGTATGTTGATAATCAAGAATTTTCAAAAGCGGTTGAGCTCTACGAACGAATCCTTGTAAAGAATCCTTCAAAAATTATTAAGACCAAAATTAACTACCAGTTAGCCGAAATTTATTATCTCTATCTTGATGAACAAGTTAAGGCCTTGAAGTACTACCAGTTTATTGTAGATAACGTGGATGATCCTCTCTGGCAGGTGAAATCCCTTGAGAAGATGGCAGATATTAATTTTAGTTTTGCCCGTAATTTCCCTGAGGCCATTCGAGCTTATCAGATTCTCATGCAGGTTAAGCCACGTCTTAAAAATTATGATTATTATTATCTCCGAGTAGGAGAATCCTATTTTGAAATGGGTAAGTATCAAAAGGCACGGGAGATTTTTAATCAAATTTTAAGTCAACCGACTCATCCATTTTACATAGAGGCTTTTAATCAGATGGGGCTTATCGAGTTCTATAATAAGAATTGGGATAAAGCGGTTGAATTTTGGTTGGAGTATTTAAAACGAGAGCGTCGCAAAGATCAGATTGTGAAAGTGAAGTTTCTTATCGCTAATGCATATGAATCTAATGAAAAACTTAAAGAAGCCTATAATATCTATTACTCACTTCTTCAAAGTTATCCTAACCCTGACGTACTTAGGGCCCGCTTAAAGTCATTGTATGATCGACGTGTGGCAAGAAAGAGATGAGTGAGCAATCACAGATGCAAAAATTTATATTGGTCATGGGACTAGCAGTTGGTTTGCCTTCCACGATGGTAGGACTATTTTTTTTACTCCACCAACTCGTTCAAAAAGGTTATATCTCTTGGAACGTTTTATTGATTGTGATGGTGACGGTGGTTGTGGCCGTCCTTGGACTAATGGTGAGAAATGTTTTGGTTCGAAAAGGTAAATAATAAGAAAT
>CAMDDI010000079.1 GCA_945890905.1 Bacteriovorax stolpii | reverse complement strand
AAATATAGATTGCTTGGTGCCACTCCGGCCCTGTAATCATAAACTCCAAATCTTATTACTTGATTATGATTAAAGGGGATTGAAAAGAAATAATGTTGACCCCTATTATTAGAACGCTGATAAAACTCGTTAAACTGCATATACGCGTACTCATCTAAGTAGAAGTTTTTGTCAGTATTAATATACTCAATACCTAGAACCTGACCCTTTTCAAAATGGTAATTAAGATTAAACAAATTGGAATCACTTTGAGAAGAACCTGTTCCACTTAGATAATCTTTAACTCGTAAATTACTCCATGAAAAATTGAAACCAGAGTTGTAAATTTTTTCTAATCCTAAATAAAGCGTGTGACTTATCGCCCGGTAATATTCTGGACCTTGCCTTGAAGAATCCTGGTATCCCGCATCGTAGAACTTATCGTAATACCAAAGCATGGAGTAGAGACTTATTTTATCTGCAATCTTTGAGTGCTCATAATCCCATTCATTAAGCCAAGCTGTTTGATTTGATTGCCGATTAATCTCGTATTCATCAGGGTCAACTTGAGTAGCAGTTCGGTCATTTTTATCGGTAAAGAAATATGGGGTGTAAAATAGTCTAGTTTTAAAACTCAAATTTTTTGGTAAGAGATCTTTAAAGTCATAGACCACTGCTATCCCATCAAAAATGGCATTATAGCTAAAACGCGGGTAGGTACCATTTCGATATAAAGCATCTAATTGATTAAGAGGTGGTCCACCCCGAGTTGTCATTCTTCCTAAAGCTAAACTAAGTTTATCCTTAAAGGCTTTCCATCTTAAGTAGGCGACATCAAATTTTGCATCTGAGCCGGCGTAAGCATAGGATCCTTCAAGAGAGTGGTAAGAGCCTTCAGAGATACCTTCTCTTCCATCGCTGTTATAGATTTTACCCATAGCGATAGTGGTGAAAAAATCCATTTGCTCTGAGATTTTGAAGTCGACATTTAAACCGACATTCATTCCCGCCAAG
Organism: Bacteriovorax stolpii; assembly: GCA_945890905.1. Classification (GTDB taxonomy): domain Bacteria; phylum Bdellovibrionota; class Bacteriovoracia; order Bacteriovoracales; family Bacteriovoracaceae; genus Peredibacter. Next base: position 12,132 of record CAMDDI010000079.1, on the reverse strand, counting down.
TTACCATAATTGTGATCTTTAGATCCATCTGAAGGATCAGTTTTTACAGAATTAAGCACTTCGAAATTAGTGATAAAGGTTCCTGACAAATTAACTCGATCAAATACTCGATCGATATTCATCTCTTCAACTTTCTCTTCAAGATGGGCCAAACGTTCTTCGACAGATGTTTGGGCATATACTAATGGAACGGACAAAAGTAATAGATATCCAATAATTAGCTTATTCATTCACCCACCACCGAGCCTGAGCGGCCTAGAATGTTCTTTTTATAATTTTCAACCAAGTGAGAGCAATTGAAGTTAATACAGTTTCCTATGAGTTGTTTCGTAAACTTGGCATCACACTGATTTGAGCCTTTGAGTTCAATTAACGATTTTTTTATTAATAAAGTACTTGAATCAGGGCATTTTTCAGAAACCTGATGAATATACTCTTGCAGAGTAGCCTTGGCCTCTCCACAAGCGGATATTAATAAAGTTACAGCTAAAATATACCGATAAAACAAAAGGTATCCTCTAAAAAATCAAATTAATAAGATTATAAAATGAATAAGAAATGGTTGTCCAACTCATTGTTCCCGTTAAGTTTTGCGATTGTGGTAGGTCAAATTGTACCGTTACTCTTTATCTTTATTGATATTTTAGAATTAGGCTTACCTTGGACCTTTGAAAATGTCTTAGATATATATAACTCGCAATTGATTTATTATTTCAGCTCCTGCTCAGTGCCGCTTTCCCTGTTTGTTATTATCCTGCTTTTTAAAAGGAATTCATCACAGGGTATTTTTTTAAATACAATTCTTAATGCTATGTCTGAACAGATCATTGTTTTTAATTCTGCTTTTAAACCTACCTTTAAGAATCTCACATTTACTAATTCAGGTACGAAAATTGATCTAGATGAATTGTTAAAGCATAGGGAAAGAACTGATTCGTTTGAGTGGAGTTTTGTGGAATCCGATTCTCCAAAGACATTTGTCTGCTGCTTTAAGCAGTTGAAAAATCCTCAAGGCACTCTTTTAATCCTGAAAGATATTTCTGAAGCTAAACGCAAAGATGAACTACTTAAAACTCAAGAACAAAGTATGATCAGTTCGAGTCGATTAGCTTCGCTAGGGGAGTTAGCATCAGGACTGGCCCATGAGGTAAATAACCCATTAGCAGTGATTCTTGGGCGAGTAGAAATTATTATTTCAAAAATAGCGAATGGCACTGTCACTGACGTTGAAATAAATAAAACCATGATGAAAATTCTGGACATGGCAAACCGCATTTCCAAGATAGTGACGTCTATGCGAAAAATTTCTAAGGCCAACAGTCAAGAGCATACGGCTGAGACTGGCCTTTATATGGTCATTGAGGACATACTCAATATTTCATCTGAGAAAATTCGTAATTCATTAGTTAGACTCGATTATTCAAAAGTAAACAAGGCCTTGTCTGCAGACGTAAATTTTTCTCAACTTTCACAAGTGATCATTAACCTAATTAATAATAGTATTGATGAGTTGATGAATCACCCAGAAGATAATAGAGATATTTGGATATCAACTGAAGAAATTGAAGATCAGGTTATTCTTAAAATTAGTGACTCAGGCCCTGGGATACCGCCGGCGGTGAGAGAAAAATTGTTTCAACCTTTCTTCACCACAAAAGAAGTTGGCAAAGGCACAGGCCTTGGTTTGAGTATTTCAAAATCTTTAATGGTTGGGATGGGTGGGGACTTAGAATTATCGCCCGAACTTTCTCAGACGTGCTTTATTCTTAAATTTAAAAAAAGTCACAAAGTTCTTCATACTCAAGGCAATGTCGCTTGAATATAATTGCTCAAGTTTCGTTGCTACTTTCGATTCTGATTTAAGCTATGATGGTCGTCATAAAAAGGATGCTACCGAATGAATGACTCGATAAAACCTAAATACAAAGCGCTCATTGTTGATGATGATAAAGATTTGTTAGAAATGCTTTCAGAAATATTGATCTCCGGGGGCCTAAAAGTTGTGACTGCAGTTGATGGAGTAGATGCTGTGTTCAAATATAACAATGAAAAATTTGATATTATTTTGAGTGACATAAAAATGCCCAAAAAAGATGGGATTAAGTTCATTCAACATATTCAGGAAGTAGAATCTCAAAAAATGTCCAATATCAATAACGCATTTAAGCCAACACCCATTATGCTCATCAGTGCCTCAGCTGAGGAATATAGCATGGAGCTTGAAGTGCTGGGCAATATTCAAATTCTGAATAAGCCTTTTAGTCCACGAGACGTCTTGGATAAAGTAAATCGACTCCTAGGCAATAAAGTGAACAATGTTGACCATTCAACCAACATGCTAAGCTTCAAAGCTGGCGATTATGTGATGAAGGAAGGAGAAATTGGAACTGACGTTTTTTTTGTGAAGGAAGGAACACTTGAGGTATTCAAGAAAGACAATAACGGATCTGAAATTAGCATAACGACTATTAAGGCCGGAGAGATGGTCGGGGAGATGAGTCTTCTTTTCAACAAAAATCGTACTGCTTCAGTTATTGCTATGACTGAATGCTTGATACTTTCAATTCCAAAAGAAAAATTTGAATCTGTTATTTCAACTTTACCAAAGTGGTTTAAAGTTTTTTTTGAAACTACGGTATCCAGAATAGAAGACACAACGAGACTTCTGGCAGAGGAAAGATCTAAAAAGTAAATTGTGGGTAACAAGAAGAGTAGTGGCAATAGGTTCTGGAGCAACAGGTTTCAAAGTCAGACAGAAGGTCCTCCTTTCATAATAAGAGGGGGATAAAGAAGTAGCGCCAATTCGGGCCATTCTTTAAACTTCTGCGCCGACCTTAATAAAATCTTCTGCCATAAGCTTCAAGGGAAGGCCATGTGTGGGAACATGTTTAGACTTAAGAGTACTTAAGTGCCGTAAAGGGGTTGCTCTACGGCACTTATATATTTAACGTAGACAGTTGTGATGCACAAGAAGGTCTCTCTTATTAGGACCTTCACGAAGTGTATTTAAATACCTGCAATAGCTTTGGTCTCTTGTTTCATTATCTCGTCCACCATAACGATTAGCTCGGCTCTCTCTGCGCGGAGGAGTGCCAATATCAGTGCGTGATTGTTGAGGTGCTACTTCTGATCTCCTTTCTGATTCTCGCATTCTAGCATCAAAATCTCTGATCCATTGTTCATTACTTTCATGTTGACTGCGAATTTCATCTTCTACACCACGAGCGTATGCGCTCCAACACGCTTGCTCTTCTGGGCTTCGATTTGCTTCGCCCACGGTGAGGGGATCGTCGCATGGCATACCTTCACCACCGTCGTGAATCTGTTCGTTATAGACCTCTTCGCCATCTTGGGATGCTTCTTGTGCAAAAGATTGTGCAGAAACAAGCATAATTCCAAGCATGAGGAAGATGCGGAAAATTAAAAAACTGCCTTTCATAAAAATCCTTTGTTTTGTATTTGGATACGGTCCCGAAAGTGGTGAGTTCTTGCTGCCCTTACATACCGAGACGGTTGTTAGCAATGACCTCATTATTCAGTAGATCTGGATGGTCTCATAGGGGGTGTGAACCAATGACTTGGTAGTATCTAAGGTATTGACAGGGATTTTGTATGTAGCATGGCCTAAGTGATTAAATTCTTTTGATCTTAACCTTTCGGCGTCTCTAACAGGATCATCATTTTTCTTCGATGAACTAATCCTTAAACCCATCCATCAGATTGTCGGATAAGTCTTCATTGTCTTCGGATGAATCAGCTCATTATTAGACTTGTAAATTCTTGGCGTCTGATAAAGGTAGCTAAGAGCTTTCCACTTGGGCATGTGCTTGAATTTATCGGGATACATCACCTTCAGTTGCCGATGAATTGTCTTAGCATGACTGCACGACACTCTAGGGAAAAGATGATGTTCCACGTGATAGCCGAAGTTTAGGTGAAAAAACTCAATCACAGGGTGTGCCGTTACTGTCAGTGAATTCACCAGAGGATCATTCACTTTAGTTAACGGAGAAATATTGTGATTTGTAGAGATGTAGCTCAGGGCCACATAGTTCTGGATGAGAGCGGGAATGACAGCGAGCCAGAGTAAATTATCAAGTCCGATCATCCACAGATAAGTGCTGGCCGCGAGAATTGTTCCTGCAAATTCAATCGTTACTTTTTTGTGATCCATGGAATCCCACATTTTGCTTTTAAAGCGCATGTAAGACTGATTAATGATCGACTGAAATGAGAACCAATAGAAGAAATAGAAATAACTTAGTGGACCTTTTGAGCCCGGCGAAAGATTAAATAAAAAGCGCATAAATTTACTGCGCTTATAAACAGAGAGCGTCGGAAAAGCATCCGGATCTTTGTAAATTAACTGAGTGTTACCGTGATGCAGATTATTGTGCCAGAAGCGCCAGTAAGTCTGAGAAACAAGAAACGGGGCAAGACCAATGCTACCAATCATTGCCTGAAGAAACTTATTCTTAACAATAGAACCGTGCAGAGTTTCATGAGCAAAAAAACCAACACTGGCATTCAGCTGGCCAATAGCAAAAGCAATCATAAGCTTAAAGTACCAAGCGGGGTTCACCATCATGACAAAAGTGATGAGGGAAATATTGATAGCAAGAAATCCCACAAGGTAAAGAATGCGCCACGGAGTGCGGAGAAAAATTTCTTCAGGAAGAACTTTACGCAGCTCCTGTTGATAGAAAGAGATAGACTTGAGTTCAGAAACTGGAGTTTCTACCTGAGTGTGAATCTTCAGAAAATGCGGAATGCTACCGGGTGTCACGATTTGTGGTTCGATATTCAAATGAATAATCCTTAATATGTTGAACCTGCAGATTAGCAAAGTGAATGGCAAAAGAAAAGGATTCCAAGTAGTTAAGATCGTGTGCAGAAACTCAAGAAAATTGTCTTAAATAGAACCAGTTTGTAACTTTCAGCAATAGAGGTGCTTTCCTTATCCTTCTACCAAGACTCAAGGTAGAAGAATATTTTTCCGATACGTTTCCTATGAAAAACGTTTTCTTGTTCCTCTCTGTTTTCATTTTATCAAACTTCGCGTCTGCGACTATAGACCCAAGGCAATGGCTTCTTGAAGTCTGTCCCAGTTGCAGATTTAGCAATTCGGGTGAAGTAGAATTCTCCGGTGGCCTAGTAGCACGTCCCTATAAAGTAAAAGGACGGGATATTGAACTCACTTTCTTTTTTATTCATTCACAAGGTTATTCTCGCCAACCCTACAATGCGGATTCTGGTGAAAGGCAGGCGGAGATAAGAAGAATTTGTGGAGAGTTAAATTTATCACCAAAGAATGTGAGCTATCAGTCATTCATGGGAGTACAAACGATTCATGTGCTCACTTGTAGCCGCTCGAGAAGCACGGGATCCACTCCATTGAGAGGTCCTGGACTAATCAATATCCCTGCGACAAACCTCAACATCAATGAGCAAATGGAAATTCCTGTGAACATCAACACCTCAGATCGAGCAAGTGATGCAGGAACAGTGTTTGAAAATAGAGAGCAAAGAACAACCCTGCCTCACAACGATTCGAGCTTAAGACAATAAAAGTTTTTTGAAAAGTTTTGAGGAATTCGTTCAACCAAATCCAAATGTAAAGAACCTAGCTCTGAGCTTGCGATGTCATAACCGCTTAGCTCAGAGCTGGCCTTATTTCAGAATAGGTTAATGTTAGCGCTCAATCCGAGGTTCGTGCGGTCGGCCCGGATATCTTCTGGGTTAAACTGAATGCTCGGATAGAGAAAGACATCTCTTGTGATCGTAAAGCCAATCCCTGTTGAGATCGTAGGATCCAGAGTTGTCCACTCTGAAGACTTCTGCGCCCGGTTTTGCTGGTACCAGTTGTAGCGGTAAACCGCACGCCAGTTCATGAGATCAGAGATCTCGTACTCAGTAATTGGAAGGGCATAAAACTCATACGCCGCTTGACCGGCCTGAAGTGCTTGCTCATCTTTATTATGGGTAAAGACAGCACCCTGAACTACCAATCCCGTCGAGAACCTTGAACCTCCGAAATCGTAAAGAGCGTTGACGTGGGCCTCGTTCTTCGACTCGAGACCTCGATCGACCATAGCGTCCTGGGTATAATAAGTAGACTGGACTGTAAGAACAGACTGCACTCCGAAAGGCTTCATGACCCGGCGATAAATCATCTGGGGATTTGAGGCATCAAGATTTCCTTGAGTTTCCCGAAACTCCCTTCGACCTTTCTCAGTGAACTTTCCATCTTCGGTATCAGAAAATGGTGATGCCATCTGGAGACCAATCCCTAAAGTGAGTCGGTCCGTTTCGGTTAAACGATAATTTATGCCGACGGTTCCCGAAAGGTTTTGTACTAAAGCGACGTCCTTAGAACCTGTAACGTTTGGTCTTGAACTCCCGATAGGTTTGTTTACGTCACCCCCCTGGTAGTTCCAGGTAGAGGCAAAACTCCATGTAGAAAGCGATCCGTTCAGGGAGCGGAGATTGCGATTATTTATCAACTGATCGGCTTTGTCTTCACCCGGAGCTTTTTTGGCGGAAGCTAGATCCGCTGTGGAAGAGTTAGACGATGGTGCTGGTGCGGCTTCAATGGCCGGGATGTTGACACTTGAAGTTTGGGCGTGAACGGCCGCAGCTGAGAGTAAAAGTACTAAGGGGAAAAGTTTTTTATTGTTCATTAGTCCTCCAGGGGATTACTCAAGAAATAGTATGAAACGAGTGAAAGAAGCAATAGGCAGAAAGTCTTTGTAATATTATTTAAATCTTTCAAGAGTGGGAGTGGCCAAATTGACACTAGAGAAATTAGTGCAAACAATCGACTAAGCCTCGTTGCTTTCTACAGAACATTTAAAATAAATCGATTCGAGGCTAGATAAGACAATCTGGTAAATTTTAGCGAATCCAGAATATTGTGCGGAAGAAATTCTCAACGTCCAATAAATTGATAGTCACCTTTACCCGCTACCTTTTCGACATAAGAGTTTGCCTCTTTTGCCAGGTTGAAGTTTTTTCCAGATTTGCTATGATTTAAAAACTGGTGGCGGAGGGAGATCAAATTATCTTGCAGGAAAATAGGTTTCCCCGCCACCAGAAGCTTCCCCGAATTCTCGGGGTTTTTTGTTTCTGGCTGCACATATCGAGCCCCCTTAAAAACCATTCAATTACTTGGATTTTCGGCGCCGGCGAAGCTTCGCATTATATAAAATGTATTTGTATAGTGAACTTAGCGAGTAAATGAAGATCGGCAGTCTATAGGCGCAGGTGTTGCACTCTCAGCTAATGCTCGCTGACAGCTTGGAGGAATTGCTCCACCAGAAAGAACCAGACCGTGAAAGGTCCGCCAGAGAGTACTTAAATGTTCTCCCCAGGAATCGTGGTATATTTCTACACAGTAAAGAGTGATTACCCATAGTACCTGGCAGTTGTAAGTGCATGACTTTTTTATGAAACTATTACAGGGCTGAGTTGAGAATATTTACAGTCAATTTGATGTTTTAAGCTTACCCAGATCTGTTCTTTCAAAATTTGCCACACATCTAAGCTCATCAATTTTAATAGGCAAGATTTGACTTTGGAATTCTTCCAGATGCGATTGGGTAAATGAATTATTTTCTGAAAGGATGACAATCTTTTTTCCCAGACGAATATCTGTCGACGTAGCGATTTCGGCTTTTTGGTATAGATCTTTTGCTAAAAGATAAGTTGAGAAACGATCCTTCAAAGAGAGAAAATCAACGAGGTGTCCGCCTTGTTTAAAATGGTCATCCAGGCGACCCAGGGGTTGAATGCATTGACCATCAACCACAACGCGGTCCTGAGTTTTATAAAATCCATCTTCATCACAAAGATCTTCCACCCAAGTTTCTTGATACTCTGGAGCTAGGTTAAATTGCAGAGTAAAAAGCGACTGACTGTTTACTAGAAGCCTGCCAGAATCTTCAGTTTTGATTTTGTGGATAGGAAGAACTTCAAGATTTTTATCTCCAGGAGTGCGGGCAGAGGCGAGTTGGGAGCATACCTCACTCATGCCGTAGGTCCTAATGATGGGCCATCCTAAATTAAGGGCCTGAAGTTCTAATTCAGAACTCAAAAAATCACCTCCAACAATCATCAGGCGAAGATTTGAAGGAGCTTTGAGTTTGGCAACTACGAGATCAAAAACTTGAGTAGGTACAACTGTTGTGATGGTGACTTTTTCGTCTCTGATTTTATTTGTCCAAGTATTTGGCTCCCATCCCCGGCAATCAATAATCTCGTGATTACCCATTTCTGCCCGGATAAGAACTGAGAGACCTCCCACGTGATAAGTGGGAATCGAGAGACCCCAGCGCTCATTGGATCCTAGATTGAAATGATTGTTAACGGCGTTGGCGTTTTTTGCCAAGGCAAGTTTTGAAAGTGCAAAACCTTTAAGCCCATGAGTGGTTGTACCTGATGAGAAAACCACAAAGTGATCTTGCAGCTTCTCCACCGGAAGAAGCTTCATCAAGTTCTCTGCCTGCTCAGCAAAACGGGGATGATAAAGTATCTGGAGTATTTCTTGGTTAAGATCTACATCGAACACAGCTGCTTCCAATTTCTCTGATGAAGAGAGTGGTAGATATTATTTACGGCTTTCAGATCAGGATAAAATCCATCAAGATAATTTCCGAGCATGAAGTGCCCTTCTTCCTGATAAAAATTCTTTCCTATGATCCCATGAGTAAGATTGAGATCGGCCGAATCAACCATCTCGCAGTAAGTATGCCAGTTGCCTAAATTACTCCCCAGATAGGCACTGAAAATGATGGGCTTTTGAGTTTGAGGAATAAATTCACAGTTTGGTTTATAGATATAGAAATCAAAACTCTCACTAGCAATAAAATCCTGAGCACTAGGTACGGGCAGCCCTGACCAATCTTTTTCTCTGATAGGATCTTCTACATAGTCAATGAGTGAATGGAGCTCTTGAGGAATAGTTTTAAGGAAATCTAGGTAACTACTTCGCCCAAAGATGGCATTGCTATCTAAGCGCAGGCGAGAGCCTCTCTCTAAGACAGATAAAAAGAGTGAGTCAGTAGGAGTCATCATTTTGTATTTTACTACAGGAGCAGTTATTTCTTCTGAACCAGTCCAGAGCTGATGGTTTTTAAAAGTAACTGATTTATGATTTTGATAGTCTCGATCTTTTTTGAGCAGGGCCAAAACTTTTTGATCATACTCGCAATGCTGATTTTTAAATTCTTCAAGAAACTGCTCATGACCTCGGTCTCCTAAAGGGAGGTGAGGGAAGTAGTCAGCGAAATGAGCTCGCCCATTAATTATTGTTTTAAGATATACCCCGGTCTTAGGCTCAAGGGAGCTTAGGCGATTGGCCTTCCTAAGTGGTGTGAGCTGGTAGAGACTATACTCGATATCCATAGCTAAAAACTAAGCTCAAAAGAATGGAGAAGAAAATCAGGTGAATGCCTGAAAACTTCAATCCTTCATTTAGGTCAGCTCCCTTTTTAGTTAGAGTAATCTTAGCGAGTCGTATCGCAGGCAAAAAGCCAATGGGCATAATATAGATCATTTCAAAATTTCTGAAAATTACGCAAAGAACATAAGGGAAGAAAATGGTGAAGAGAATAAACTTTTGATAGGCCCCGTAACTCATCCGGGTGGCCATGGTTTTTTTTCCTACTTCAGTATCTGTTTCACGGTCTCTGAGATTGTTAATTCCAATGAAAGTTGTTGTGAGGAGCCCATACATACAACTTATGAGAATGACCGGCAGAGTAACGACCTGGGCATAAAGGTAGTAGGAACCAATGACCGAAAACAAACCAAAAAAAAGAAAAACAAAAATTTCACCCAAACCACGATAGGCCAGAGAAATCTTTCCACCAGTGTAGCCGTAAGTTAAAAACAAAGAGGCCAATCCAAGAGTGGCAAATGGCCATCCGCCACGAAGGATAATAGGAACACCACAAATTGCTGCTACTGCCACACAGCTATAGGCCCATTTTTTTACGAGTTTAATATCAACTAGCCCCGCGGCACTAACCCGAGTTGGTCCAACTCTTTTTACATCAGCGCCTTTTTGATGATCGATAACGTCGTTAAAAAAGTTTGTCGCCAGTTGTATGAAAAGTGCTCCTATAAAACATAATCCAAAATAGAGGAGCTCATGCCTTTGATACTGAAAATAAAAATAAACATAAGTCACCGTGGGAGGGACTATGCCGGCCAGAAGTGTTTTAGGACGTGAGGCCAGGATAAAATTTTTCATAGAATACCTTCAGCTTGAAAAAGTTCTAAAAGCTTCTGAGGCCGTTGATAAAGGCGATGGCCTCCCTGAATAAAACGGCAAGGAATATTTCTTTTCACAATATACTCCCGGGCCACTTCAGAATATTTTGAGTCTTCCAGACCAGTTATCCAAAGAATTTTATGGGCATTTTTTTGCAATTCATCTAAGAAGCATTTTTGCTCAGAGAGCCTGTGTTGTTTAAATAGATGCAGAGATTGAACCAATTTTGCTTCAGAGAGTTCAACCAGTGGCCCGTCTGCATCAAAGAGAGGGAGCTTATTCCAGTAATTCAAAAAGTCCGTTGCACTCATAGTGCCTAAGCGTTCTATGACACTCTCTTCCCATACTTTGCGTCCTGAAATTTCTTCTTTAATAGGCAGTCCGGGATGAGCATTAATAATCACAAGTTTTTTAAGTTTAAAGTGATTATTCGATGCAAGTTCCATGGCGATTCGTCCACCCATGGAATAACCAATCAAAGTATCATCTGGGCCAATGCTTATAGTATCTAAGTTTTCAGAATAAAGATCATGCAGAATTACCTGAGGATTTTCAAGAAAAGAAAAATCTTGAGGGGATCCTAAGAACCCGTGAAAAACGTGGATCATGGGTTCCACTCTTTTAAAAATATTTCAGTCTGCAACCGGTCAGGGTGAAGTTCTAAAACCTGCACAGTATTAAAGTCTTTGATCTCTTGAGAATAAGTCAGACCAAAACCTGAAGTAATTTCGGCAAAATCAATTTCATGCTCCATCACAATTCTTTTATCAAGTTTGAGCATTTCAAAAATTCTTCCGCCACGGTTATTGATGATGACTAGTTTTAAGTTCTGAGGCATCTCTCGCAGGGAGGAGAGATCATACAAAGTTGTAATATCCCCAAGGATGCAGATAACTCTCTGTTTAGTTCCTGAGGCGAGACCAATAGCTGTCGCCAGCTGTCCATCAATCCCGTTCACGCCACGACTACCATAGACTTCCAAGGCCCGATTTTGGATAAGTTCAAAAAATCTCACCACAAGAGAATTTCCTAAATAAATCAAATCCCCAGGTCTGAGTTCATTTTGAATTCTGCGCAGGTTACTAGGTTCAGAATGAGGAAACTTTACTAAAAGTGTTTCAAGATTTGATTCAGGAGAGTGAAGCTCGGTATTTTCAAAATTCTTTAATGCCTGCCAGAAATGCGAATTATTGATGAGCTCTTTGGATGAATAATTTGAGACATGTCCATAAGATAATCCAGATCTTCCGCGGGCATCAAAGCTATATACCGGGAGATGCTTCATTTCTAAAAGACGCCAGATCTTCGAGAGAGGAGTGTGGCCAATCCTTACGATGGCGTCAAAGTGCCCACCTTTTAGTAAATGGATGAGTTGTTTTTCAGATTCGATAGTCGAGAGCTCACGCCCGCCACTTAGAGTTTCAGCATAGAAAGTCACTTTTTTCTCTTTTAATTTTTCTATCAGAGGGCGCATGGATTGATACTCATGAGAAATTAAAAAGAGTGGTGTTTTTGATTTTGAAAGGAAGAGACCAAATCCTTCAGTTCCTTCATGATGAATGACTGACTCTTTATGAGGAAGTGAGTCATCGATGAGTACATTTATATGCAAAGGAAAAAGTGCCTTTTCTATCTTTAGCTTTTTAAATTCTTCGAGGGTTACTTCCAGATAACTCCCGCGACAGGCCCGGGTGACTCCCTCATGATCAATGGTTTGTGGTGCTCCGGTCCCATGCATCTTCTTTGGACGATCTCCTGAGATCAAGATGAAAGGTACATCTGAATATTGTGCCTCAAGCATCGCTGGCACGCATTCGGCCACTGCGGTTCCTGAGGTGGTGCAAACAAGAGATGGAAGT
>CAMDDI010000078.1 GCA_945890905.1 Bacteriovorax stolpii | reverse complement strand
TCAAATCTAACCGATGGGAGAGTGCCTTCGCTCTTGGTGAAGCTCTTTGCAAACAAGATATCGTTAAAGGCTGCACTTACGCAGGGACCGCGGCCATTGCTTCAGGTAAGGCCAAAGTCGGCTTTGATTATTTATCAAAGTCCTGTGATGGGTTTGAGCCATTTGCTTGTCAAACTCTGGCCGATCTTGCCAAAAAAAATGGCGAAAATAAAATGCGCTATATGTATCAAAAGCGCGCCTGCTATGTGGGTTTAAGCCAGAGTTGCAAAAATTTAGATAAGCCTCGAAGTCTCTACAGTGCTCGGGGTGAAGAGTTTTATAAGACAGTTCTGATTGATTGTGAGCTTACTCATTCCACGGCCTGCAAATCTCACTTGGCCTCTCTGGCAAGATGCTCAGAGCCGCTTACTAAAGAAGACTGCTTTCTTATGCCGGGAGATTTGTCTATTATCTTTCGGGCCAAACTTATTCAGGATGTAGCCAAACTCATGTTGCTCAATATTTTAGCGGCTCAAAAACTACAGAAAGAAGATAAAAATAAAAACCGCTATTCTTATGATTTGGCCGAGATCATGAAAAATCACAAAATGCTCGCCTCTTATCGCTATGTATTTGGATTTCAGGTGGCCTGTACAAAAAAGTATGAAGGACGCAAAGCTGATAGTACTTCCATGGCCGTTTTTAAAAGTTCTTATCAAGATTTATCAAACCAAACTAAGCAAAATATCATTTCATTTTTTAAAAAAGATAAAGGTAATGAGTGCATAGATCCCAAAGTGGGATTCGAGGCATTCGCAGTAGCAAAGCTTGATCCACTCAATCCTAACAAGCTCGATATCTGGAAAATTAACCGTGACGGTAATATTATTTCAGTTTCTAGTGGTTTGCCCTAAGTATTAGCTGTGTCATTATGGCCTCCGTTTTTTCTCATCTCAACTGCTGCTTTGGACAATGCAAGGCCCTTGATCAACATGCAACTCCAGTGGGCCCAGCTCTTGATATCAGCTACTGCAACTGATTATATTTTTGCAATTAGGATTGGTTTCACCTAGACTCTGTTGGCCTAATCACTCTTTTTTTGATTAAAATGAAGTCATGAATAATACAAAATTAGTTCCTTGGGGACAATCTGAGAAAGAAAACTGGCTTAAAGAGCAAACGATCAAACGTTCTTATCTTAAAGAAGCGGTTTCAAAAATTGAGAAACTAGGATCAGTTGTTGACGTCATTAGTTATGGCGCGCTTTCTTATGATCCACAAAAATATCCTCTGTTTTATTTAAAATCTAAAAATTGGAATAGCGCAAAGAAAACTATTCTCATCACTGGCGGAGTTCATGGCTATGAGACTAGTGGAGTTCACGGTGCTTTGGGCTTTATGGCAACTCAGGTAAGTAAGTATACTGAGACTTTTAATATCGCCTGCTTTCCTTGTATAAGTCCTTGGGGATATGAAACAATTAACCGCTGGAATCCTCTGGCGCTTGATCCGAACAGAAATTTTTGTGAAAACTCAGATGCCGAAGAGTGCCGTCACTTTTTAAAAGCTGCCGGTTCATTAGGTAAAATTTTTGCTCATTTTGATTTGCATGAAACAACAGACACTGATAACACCATCTTCAGGCCCCTCTTAGAGCAGCGAGATGCTAAGCCTCAAGAGTTATCAGAAATCCCAGATGGATTCTATGTTGTAGGAGATTCGCTTAAACCTCAAAAAGAATTTCAGAAGGCCATTATCGATTCCGTAAGAAAAGTTACTCACATTGCACCGGCAGATTCCGAAGGAAACATCATCGGTGTTCCCTTAGAACAAGAGGGTGTTGTGAATTATGATAAGAGAAAATTATTTCTGTGTGCAGGATTCTCAGACGCTGAATATGTCACTACCACTGAGGTTTACCCGGATAGTCCAAAGGCAAGTGATGCCATCTGTATCGATGCGCAAATTGCTTCAATCACCGGTGGACTAGATTTTTTGAAATCCCTTTAGTCTGCTTTTATTTCTTGTTTAATTTTGAAGGGTTTCATACTTACCTCTGACCCATATAGAGAGGTGCGGATTTATGACTGTTATGCTAAATTCTATAGTTATGATTAGACAAATGTTACCCATCGAATTTCTGTGGCCCACTCAAGAACCATTTTTGTTCTGTGCTCATCACTATGATCACTATCCAGCAGGGAATGCGCAATTGGGTCTTAATCCCACCCATTTCTTCGGTCGGAATATGGGCTCAGATTTTGACGTAAAGGATGGTTTTCGTATTTATCACGGTGAAGAAATTCCTGGATTTCCCGTTCATCCTCACCGAGGTTTTGAAACTATTACCATTGTTCGAAAAGGCTTTGCTGATCATGCTGATTCTCTAGGTTCCACAGGAAGATATGGTGAAGGAGATGTGCAATGGATGACCGCTGGCTCAGGTGTACAGCATTCTGAAATGTTTCCTCTATTACATATGGATAAAGAGAACACTTTAGAACTTTTCCAAATTTGGCTCAATCTCCCTAAAAAAAATAAAATGGTTCAACCGGATTTTAAAATGCTTTGGGCAAATACTTTACCGTTGGTTAATTCGAATGGGGCAAAAGTGACAATTGTCAGCGGCGAATATGGAGATCATAAGTTTTATCAAGCTCCACAAAACAGCTGGGCTTCGGATCCTGCAAATCAAGTGAATATCTTACTCGTGAAGCTTGAACCGGGGGGGACGTTTTCTTATCCCGCGAGAAAAAATGTAAATCGCTCACTTTATTTTTTTGAAGGTGAGGGAGTGACTTTGGATGGTCAAAAAGTATTAGGCAAAAATGCCCTTTTTATGGATCCAAATACAGCGTTAAGTGTGGAAGCGGCCAGTGAATGCGAATTTCTAATTTTGGAAGCCAGACCAATAGGCGAGCCAGTTGTTCAGCATGGTCCATTTGTGATGAACTCTCAAGAGGAAATTCTTCAGACAATCCGCGATTATCGGCAGACTCAATTTGGAGGGTGGAAATGGCAGAGGCATGATATGATCCACGGTCCAGGTACTCAGCGGTTTGCCAAGTACCCAGATGGAAGAATCGAGAAACCAGATTAATTATTGAACGTTGGGATGAAACTGTGGCTGTCGATTATCAACTCTACGAGTTGAAAAAGCCGAACCCATGAATTTTAAAATCGCTTCATTTACTTTTTCATAGTGAGTCCATGGAATCCCGTGGGATCCGCCTTCAATTACCACTAGCTCTCCCACAGTTTGAGTAAGAACTTTCGCTGTGGCATCAATGGGTAGAATTTTATCCGCGTCCCCATGAATCACCAGAAGTGGAATATTGATTTTGACGATATCAGGGCGGAAATCTTCTAACCAAGTGTCTACACACTGATAAAATGCCGCTGCTCCCGATGTCACAGCAAGGTTAAAGTCTGCACTTAGTTTTTCTTCAGAGACTTTTAAACCAAAGAGGGTCTTCGCATTATAGAAAATATCTAAAAAACTTCTGACATAGGCGTAGCGATCTTTTTTTATGGCAGCTTTAATATCATCAAATATTTCTTGTTCCACTCCGGTCTCATTGCCCGCAGTTTTCAGCAAGTATGGTGGAATAGGCGAGATCATCACGGCCCTGACGATATTCTCAGTACCGTAGCGTCCGATGTAGCGCGCGATTTCACCAGTACCCATTGAATGACCAATGAGTGTCACTTTTTTTAGCCCAAGAGTTTCAATCACTGTGCGTAGATCAAGGGCAAAAGTATCGTAATCATAACCAGCAGATGGTTTACTTGATTCTCCAAACCCTCTGCGATCATAAGTGATCACCCGATATCCTGCTGCAATAAGAGCTTCCTCTTGTCTCTCCCAAGCAGTACCTGAGAAAGGATAACCATGAATCATGACAACTGGTTCGCCTGCGCCACGATCTGTGTAGTGCAATTCAAGATTATATTTATTTTCAAAACCCACTGGAATATAAGCCATAGAACCTCCGATTGTTCATTACTTGTTGGTGTTATGATTCCACGATAGGTGAGGTAAAGAATCTAAAATTAACAGCAAGATTGGCCCCTTTGTCTTAGGCCCGATGGATCATGATCAAAGATATCAATCATGTTAGTCTTTTTTCATGGATGCACAATTTTGGATCAATGCGTGGAATGAAGGTCGCACAAACTTTCATCAGCAAAATTATCACGAAAAACTTTTACAGTTTTTTCCTCCTCTAAGACCTCATAAAGGACAATCGGTTCTTGTACCCTTATGTGGAAAATCAAAAGACATGCTTTGGCTCTCCACCCTGGGATTAAAAGTCAAAGGTGTGGAATTGCATCAAACTGCTGTCGATGCTTTTTTCTCAGAGAATAAACTTCAGCCCGAGGAAAAATCTCTACATGGAAATTTTAAGCGTTCTAAATTTCTTGATATCACCGTGGACTGTGGGGATTTTTTTAAGCTAAGTGAAACAAGCGTCTTTGATTTTGTTTATGACAGAGCTTCATTGGTAGCTCTTCCGTTAAGCATGAGAAAAAATTATGTTCAAATTATTTCCCAAGCTCTTAAACCGGGTGGAAAATGTTTGTTGATTGTTTATGATTATGATCAATCAAAAATGGATGGCCCGCCTTTCAGTATTGATGAAAAGGAAATCCAATCACTATATGCGCATGATTTCTCCATCACACTCTTGGATAGCCAACAACCAGATCGGGAAGGAATAAGATTTTCTGCTTTAGAGAGTTTTAAACAAAGTGTGTATCTGCTGGAGAAAAAGGGGCCCTTGGTTTAGTGGACGCGTTTCGTCTGAAAATATTGTTAGGCCATCTGCCTATAAAGTCATTAAATCCAGAACGATCTTCCATACTATTATTAAAGTGGGATCCGTTGAAACCCGATAAGAACTGCATGAGAATGCTGTACCTTCTTTCATTTCTTTTTATCTCTCAATCTTGGGCCGAACCTTGTGGAATTTTAGGAACAGTTCAAGAAAGAATCAAAAATTGCAATTCGACGAAAGGAAACTTTGTGTTGGTAACCCGGGATGAAAAGGGTCTAGAGATCTACAAAGATCTTAAATCCAATCTTATTTGGGGTGATCGCATGACCACTGATTTTAATCATTATGGATCACAAATGGCCTGCAATCATGACCTTCCCGAAGCTGGGCTACTTAAAGATGTTCATTGGCGACTTCCTACAGTTCATGAATTTGAGGCCAGTGCAGCTCATGGCATGAAGGCCGCTCTACCTCATATGGATCATGGCTTTTGGACCTCTACGCCATTTAAGTCACGGACTAAGTCCCGCAGACGGTCAAGAAATTCAGGACTGGTATTTTTATGGGACGGCCTAGAGGAACATTCTGAAACAGCGGACCTTTTAAAAGACGCCGCTTCAGTTCGCTGTATTGGGAAAGATACTAGATAATTTAGTGTGAGAGTTCTGATTCTAAAATTTCATCCAAAATAATGGCTTCAGTTTTAACTTCAATTCCAGGTTCAGAAATTTCAGTTTTTCTCAAAGGGAAATATTCGTCAATGATGATGGGAAGTGCTCCAAAGATCAGGGCCGTAATAAGAGGACCCATAAAAAGTCCTGGAAGACCAAACATGATTACGCCACCAATGACTGAAAGTAGACCGATAAAAGGATGAACTTCTACTACGCCGAGGCTGCCCAGCAGAGGGCGGATAAGATTGTCTGAAAGCCCAGAGAAAGCCGCTACCGCTAACATTCCGAGACCGGCTCCAGTGCGAGAATCCATAAAGCATAGTACAGCGAGGATGACCGCAACAGGTGCTGCACCAAGAATGGGAATAAATGAAACGATGAATGTAATAAAGAATACAAGAAAGAAATCTCCAATGCCAAAAAAGATGGCACCGGCAGAAACGAGTGCTGCCTGAAGAACTCCCGTGATGATGTTTGAAAAGAAAACTTCCCGGCAACAAGCTTTAAGCATAATCACAAATGCATCACCATTTTTTTTATTAAAATAGAAATAGCGATCAAAAAGATGACGGATTTGTCCTGATTCTTTTAAAAAGCAATAAAGAGCAAGAATAGTAATGAGTCCACCCATGACAACTTCAGGGAGCTGGTAAACCATGTCCCCAAAAGAACTGGAAAGTCCTGAAGCCGCATAAGCTGCTAAAGCATCATACTTAGAGCGCACAACTTTTTCATTTACTCCATAGATAGAACAAATTTTATGGATGAGTGTGTACACTGTGAGAGTAAATTTGTGATTGAGCTGATTAAAATCTGATTTTTGGAAAAACTCACTTACTACACGAGAGCCTCGAACAAAAAAACCGATAGTAGGAATAAGGCCTAAGAACAAGAGCAGCGAGCTGAAAGTCACTAGACTTACATTCCTACTCAATCCTCGTCTCATGAAAAAATCAACAAAGGGAGTCAAGGCCATGGCAAGAATTCCACCCAAAATGAGGTAAATCATAAAGGGCATCATGATGTAGAGAAAAACCCCTATGATACTCAAAGCGAAAGCCGCTTTTAGGAAGTTTTTAAGAATTACATCAACGAAATTTTCTCTCATAGTTTGCCTCAGAATTTGCCTGTCGTAATAGCTTAAGGTATACAATAAACATTCTATGAAAACATCCTTTTTTCAGTATACTTTGCCGGAACTTGAAGTTCTCTTCAAAGAGAATAATTTAGTGCCTGGACTACCGGGTAAATTATTCAATTGGCATTACAAACTGCAGAATGTCGGTCCCTACGAAGAGGATATTTCTAAAGGGGCCAAGGAATTTATCTCCCAAAATCTGAGCTTTGATCTGCCTGAAATTGATACGGTCCATGAGTCGGCAGACCGGACGGTTAAGTTTCTTTTTAAATTTCAAGATGGCAAAAAAGTTGAGACAGTTCTCATTCCTTCTAAGAAGAAGTACGGGATTTGTTTATCCTCTCAAGTTGGGTGCGCCATGAAGTGCAGCTTCTGTCATACCGGGCTTCAAGGACTCGAGCGCCATCTTCAGACTCACGAAATATTAGGTCAGTTTCTTGCGGCCAAGCAGTGGCTGGTCAAAAATAGGCCCCAGGATTCACATATTGCTACCATCGTATTTATGGGTCAGGGTGAGCCACTTCACAATTTTGATGCAGTTAAAGGCGCCTGTGAGATCTTTATCACTCGTCAGGGCTTTTCCATGAGTATGGAGAAAATCACCATTTCTACAGCGGGATATTTACCTGGACTTGAGCGCTGGAAAGCAGAGATGCCGGATGTGAATATTGCGCTGTCTCTGCATTCGACCTTCAAAGAAAAAAGAGATGAGCTCATTCCTATTAATAAGGCCTATCCTTTGGATAAAGTTTTAGAAATTGTGAATCAGATTCCTAAAACCAAAAAACGGTTTGTGATCTATGAGTACTTACTCGCAAAAGGTTTCAACGATACTTATGAAGATGCCAAAAGTCTGGGGGAAACTCTTCAGGGTAAAAGAGCTTTTGTGAATATCATTCCTTTCAATCCTTTTCCAGGATCTAAGTATCAAAGGCCCACCAGAGAAGAGATCGATATGTTTAAAGCTGAGCTCGATGAGTTCAATGTTCCTAGTCTCGTGAGATTTACTAAAGGTGATGATATCCTAGCGGCCTGCGGTCAGTTGAACTCAAAAGCACTCTAGAAGCGATAACTTATGTTGAATCCAAAAGCTTTGGATTTAGTGACGGCTTTGTATTTTAATCCATTATCAAAAACTGGACTTAATTCTTGAGAAGTCACCGTGGAAGTGGTGTAGAAGGCAGAGGGTGAGAATCCTTTTTTATCACCTAAGCTTAAGTTAAAACTTGTTTCTGTGCGGGTATCATTAGCGCCAATTTTATCGTAGAGAATATTTGAAGAAATAAGATCTTCCAGGTCAGTAAAGTTACCCTTGATACTTCTGAATCGAATCCCGATGGCCGCAAAGAATACCCGGGCCTCGGCCACCGCACTCAAGCGTGAAGAGGGTTTAGGCTGGGTGATGGCCCCTGGATAATCAGAGGAAATTTTTAATTTTGTATCGTACATCCTCTCAGTACTTATTTCTGCACGAAATTTGGCAAAAGTAGCACCAATACCATAACCGTATCCTCGGGCACTGTTTTTGGCCTTGAAGGCTTCTGAAGTTCCCTGATTACCCGTGGTGGGATCATAGTAGGTGTAAGTATAATCACCTTTGGCCTGCTGATCGAGAATATAGCCACCAAAGCGCAGGTTCAATATTTTAAAAGCGCTACCAGTTTTTACCGTGGTGTAGGTGAGATCTTTTTTTTCATCTCTGGCCGTGAGAGTCGGAGGAGTGCCCACTCGAAATTCGTTGAGATAATCAAAGTCGGCCGTAGCATAACTTATCCCCACTAGCCACAGATCTAGCATCACTCCTTGATAGTTTGAATTAGTTTCATCTGAGATGGTGCGTTTTCCTTGTGTAGTCGAATTGATGGTTTCTTTGCGCGTACCCGATTCTTTATCCATGAGTACTTCTGCACCGATATACTTATACCCGGCCCCTGCGAAGAAAGTTTGCTTCTTGAGTTCTACTTCGGTCTTGATTCCACCAACAATGCCACCTAAAGGTACGTCATGATTTTTTTCGATATTTTTATTGCCCGAATCCGCAGCAAGAAAACCACCGTTACGTAATCTCACAATTCCTGGATTGATAGATTTCACACTGGGAAAGAATGAGGCATCAGTGATCTGGGCCCATACTGGACTGGTCAAAAGTAGGAGAAGAAAAAGCATTTTATTATTCTATTAAATTGAGGATAGATTTAAAGACTGCTAATTTTGCTGCATTCTTGACTAGATAACTTGTATTGAAGCTACGAAGCATAAAGTGGAACAAATCTTGAAGTAAATAGATGAAAAGGGCTCAATTGTGAGCCTTTAATTCAGGAGTCGTTATGAAAAATCTGAACAAAGATTCGTTAACTAAAAAAGCTGGGGATGTGCTGGAAAGAGCAGGAGAAAAACTCAGTGATATCGGAGCAACTAAGATTGGTAAGAAAATCTACAATGCTGGTAATAAGCTAGAGCATAAAGATGAAATTAAGAATATCAACGGGAATAGAAAGTAGTTTGCTTAAGTGACAAGAGGTGGGCATTTTGCCCGCCTCTTGTTTTAACTAATCTTACTTATCATAAACAGGAGAGCAAGACCAAAGCCGATTACAAAGAGAGTACTTCGGATAAAAAAACAAGCAACTGCTGCCAGCATCAGAACACAAAACCTTTCTTTACCACCTAGAACTTCCACCGCACCTTGATGAAAGAATGTTGCAGGCATAATCAGTGCAGGGAAAATTGCAGCGGGTATGAAGGTGAAGAGCTCTTTAACTTTAATGGAGATATTCATCTTTGACGAAAGAGCGATAAAAAAACCACGAATAAAAACCGTTCCTATAACCAGCCCAGCTACATTGAGGAGAAAATAATTTTTATCAATCACGTTTTTCTCCTCATCTGAATAATCATCCAAGATAACCCAGTTGACAGAAGTGAGGTGACAATGAGTCCTGTGCGCAGGGGGAGGCCATAAAATACTAATGAGGCAAGAGCACTAAATATGGCCACAACTTGGTGACCCCGGCGCTTCATAGTAGGAACTAAGAGAGCAACAAAACTTAATGGAATAGCAAAATCTAAATTAAGTGAGGCCGGAGCAAAATTTCCAAAAATAAATCCCGCCATCACAGATGCATGCCACGTGAGCATCATGCAGGCAGCAGTTCCTAGATAGAAATGTGTGGCTTCAGTGTTGGTATGAAATTTATCTTGATTGGCCGTCATAGCGGCATAACTTTGATCAGTGAGAGTAAAGGCACAAAGAAACTTTATCAAGGGGCTGGCATCTTTGAGATAAGGAGACATGGCCGCACTATAAAGCAAGAAGCGCATGTTGATAATAAGTCCTGTTGCGAGGACTACAAACACTGCAGCATTCATTTTCATCAGTTCCACCGTGGCCAGCTGTGCAGCTCCAGCGTAGACAGTGGTGTTCATAAGCAAGGCCTGGAAAAAACTCAACTGAGCCTCAGAGAAGGCCGATCCCATAACAGCTCCAAAAGGAATGATCCCGGAGATGATAGGCAAAACTGAGCGGAAACCTTGGTTAAAATAGTTCATTGAGTTTATTTTAAAGAAGGCTTAAGAGTTTGTCATGATGTGAATGTTAGGGAGTGTTTGCTATTTCCGGGAATGTCGTAATCGAAATTGAACTCTTCAAATCTTTGGCGATCTCAGGAAACGCTGCTTTTTTAAAGTAGTGCCCACGATCGCTGAAAGTATGAAGCTTTGCTCCCAGCTTATTTTGCAAAATGAGCGAGTGAGCGTAGGGAACTTCCACATCATCCATGCTGTGATATATCTGGATCGGATTGATTTCTTTAACCAGGGATAAATCTGCTGGAGCTTCAAAACCTTTCATGGTTTTAATAGGGGCTGCGACTAAAAAGAGACCACTTACTTTCATTTCGAGTTTTTCTTCCGCTAAATACTTCACCAAAAATGATCCACCCAAAGAGTGTCCGATAAAAGTCACCTCATCAGTTTTTAGACGCGCGATATTCTTTTCCAAAAGAATTTTCCACTCTTCGTAGATGGGTTGCTTGGGAGAAGGCATCTGAGGAGTCAGGATTCTAAAATCATTTGCTAGGTGGGTTGTGAGTTCAGTTTGCCAGTCGCCACTGCCATCGGCCAAAGAGCGGTAGTGTTTGGGGCCAGCACCGTGAATGATAATGAGATTTTTTTTATAGGTTTCCACTCTCTCTATTATCGATCTTGGAGATATTGATCTCAAGAGGAGGTGTTTCCTGCCTAGTTGAGTGTTTCACTTTAAGTGGTGAGAATTGTAGGAATGAGACGAAGATTAATTGTTCCTGGAGTTTTGCAGGAACAACATGATAGATCTTAACTATGAAATCAATTCAAGTTTCTACTCAAAGGCTCAAACTCGCTCCATGGACTCAAGATCTGGCCGAAGATTTTTTTGAACTCAGTTTGGATCCGGGATTTACTCTTTTTCCTATCACTCCTTATCGACAACAAAGTATTGAGTCTGCCCAAGAGTGGATTAAAAAAAATACCGGCAAGTGTGCTGTCTTTGAAATCCAAACAGGAGAACTTATTGGATTGGGCGGATTAACTCACTGGCAATTTAATGACGAGAGTCTGGTGGATATCACTTATCGCTTACGTGAATCCGCATGGGGAAGAGGTCTAGGTCTTGAACTCGCAGAAGCTCTGCTTAAATATGGTTTTGAAGAACTCAATTACGAACTTATTACCGCCACAATTACTCCAGATAACCTTGCCTCTAAGAGAATTGCTGCTAAATTGAGCTTTGTCTTCGATCAAAGAATCATTCTGCTGGGAGTTTCGACAGATTTATACAGACTCTCTAGAGCAAATTATTTAAAATAGTGGCATGAATAAACCATTTACGCCCCCTGCCAATGTGAAAGAAGTTCTCGAACGCTTGAGCCGACCTAAGACGGCGGTTGTGACTGCGGGAATGCCTTACGCCAATGGGCCTGTGCATCTGGGCCACTTAGTGGGTGCTCTTGTTCCGCCCGATATCATGGCCCGCTTTATGCGCATGATGATTGGTTACGAGAATGTTTTATTTGTCAGTGGAACTGATGATCACGGTTCAACGTCTGAAGTCTCTGCGCTTAAAGCCGGCAAGCCGGTCAGAGAATTTATCGACGGCATTCATAGCACTCAGAAAAAAACCATGGAGCGATATGGAATTTCCATGAATGTGTACGCGGGAACTTCTCGGCCTGATACGTTTCCTATCCATTCCGAACTCTCTCAAGAATTTATTCGCAAGCTTTATAAGAACGGCATGCTTGAGAAAAAAACCACTAAACAGTGGTTTGATCCAAAACTTTCGCGCTTTCTGCAAGACCGAAATGTAACAGGGAAATGCCCTAATCCCAATTGCACAAACCTCACTGCTTATTCAGATGAGTGCGAAGTTTGCGGAACTCAGTATGATCCTAGTCAGCTGATCAATCCTAAATCCAGTTTGAGTGATGCGACTCCGGAACTTAAAGACACCGTTCACTGGTGGCTTGATATGTGGAAAGTTTCTGATCAGTTGGTTGAATGGATTAAGTCTAAGCAAAACAAGTGGCGCAAGGGTGTGATCAACGAAGTTTTTGAAACCGTTCAGCCGGCCTTTCAATTTGATAATACCTCCGAGCCTATTTTTAAAGAAATTCGCGATACACTGCCAAAACACAAGAGCCGTTATGCACCTGGAAAAAAAGTTGTGGTTCAGTTTGAGAATAAAGCTGATTTTAATGTGGGGATGAAGCTTTTAACTGATAAGGGAATAGCGTGCACTCTGCTTGACGGTTGGGCCCATCGCTCCATCACAAGAGACGTGACGTGGGGGATTCCACTGCCTAAGGATCTAGATCCAGAAATGGAAGGCAAGACGTTGTATGTGTGGCCTGATTCATTGATTGCTCCCATTTCATTTTCTAAAGTCGCACTTAAAAATGCAGGAAGAGATGTAAATGAATACGAGCGCTTCTGGAAAAATTCAGAATCAAAAATCTATCAGTTCCTAGGTCAGGATAATGTTTACTTCTACGTGCTCATGCAAGGAGCAATGTGGTTTGGAACTCAAGATGATATTCATCGCCAGCCCAAAGAGGGGGACTTTCAACTCACTGACGTCTTCAGCGTTTTCCACTTGATGGTGGATGGCGAAAAGATGAGTAAGTCTCGTGGTAACTTCTATAGTGCTGATCAGCTCACCAACGAGATGGGGTATGACCCAGATCAAGTGAGATATTTCTTATCCACGCTTGGATTAGCTGAGAAACCTTCAAACTTTGAGTTCTCTACGTTCAAAGAGCGAAACAAATTTCTGGCCGGTCCATTGAACGCGGCCATTGAGAAACCAATCTCTGCGGTTCATTCAAAGTTTGATGGCAAAGTTCCGCAAGGGAAGTTGCTTGAGAAAGTCGAAAAAGAAACCATGAAGATTGTTCAAATGTATGTGAAGAACATGGAAAAAGCTGAGCATATCACCCTTTTAGGTCAGATTGAAAACTACGCACGCCTCATTAACAGTCTCTTTGTTCAGTACAAGCCTCATGATGACCGGGGAGATCTTGAAGCACGCTCAGACGCGCTCTACAGCTGCTTCTACGTCTTAAAAAATCTAATGATCATGCTTCATCCGTTCACTCCTCAAACCATGGATAGAGTTCGCCAGACCCTAAATCTTCCGG
>CAMDDI010000077.1 GCA_945890905.1 Bacteriovorax stolpii | reverse complement strand
AAACTTCTTCTTTCACAAGTTCAACTAAGGCCGTGTGCTGAGTTTTCTGCTTCTCCATGCGATAGGAGTAGTGCATCTCACTTAAGGCATAAGGAATATCTTCTTCCAACTGGAAGGGAAGCATCTTCTCGGCCTGCTTCTTACTTTTTGTAGGGAGAGTGAGAAAGCGGGTGGTGAGTAATTCGTTGTCGGCCTGAAAAATAATCTTAGTATCATTTCGTCCGATGGAATCAATGACGTCTTCAACTATATTGATTTGAGCATCGAGCACAGAAATATCCGGATGATCAGTGAGATAATCACGCAAAATAATTTCACTCATGTTGACGTGAGTGACTTTTCTCTTATCAACAAAAGAAGAGAGGTATTTTACACTGTAGGATCCGACATCTATAGCTAATACATGCATAATGTTATTTTAACTAGAAGCGCTTACATTCGCCTAGTAAATTACATTAGTTAATTTGAATTTCGATAATTCTTGGTTCTTGTAGTTGAGTAGTTTGATTCGCAGGAGCTGTAGGGGCATTGGCGGCAGGGGGAATATTGTTGTTGGCTGTTCCGTTATTATTATTATTATTTCCATTGGCCCCAGCGGCTGCCGTAGGTGCAGGCTGAGGAAGAAGCACGTAGGCGATGAGTTTATAGGTCGCTCGGTTATAACTTCCTTCGGAGACGACTTTAAATAAAGTGGGATTAGATCCGAAGGTCATGCCCTTATCCGAAAAGAGTTTCATGCGGGCATCGAAATCAGATTCAGAGAATCTTTGAAGTTCGACCCAATACTTTTTGAAATCGGCCAGAGAATTAAACTTTTGAGGTTTTTCGGGATCATCGCGAAAGGTAAAAAAATCTTCAATCTGTCCTTCTTGAAGTGTAGGTAGAAGGATCTTAAGCATATTGGCAGAAATTTTATTAAAATCAATTTGCGTGGACGGATAAATTGAAAATTCATTTTGAATGAGTTCTATTAATTCATCATTCCAACCTGGAATGGAATAAAGCTCGCTCGAAGAGGCCATGGGTCCATACTTCGGGGTGAGAGGTATGCGGCGGTAATTATCTTCAGCTTCCGCGGCCAGTGGATCTTGAGCAAGACTTCCATAATCAGAGAGATAGAATTTTAAGTTGGTGATCATCTCTTGATAATTGACAGTGGAGTTTCTCTCCGCAAAAGATTCATCTTTATCTTTTTTCTCTTCTACTTGTTTTTTGAGCATGAAAAAAAGAGTCTGATCAATTGAAACGTTAGTCATGATGGCCGTATCGCTATAATCAAGGGCGCTACTCACATCTTGAGCATTAGCACTTCTATCATTAGGGTCAAATTTGGTGAGATCTACCCGGAGCATGTTGAGATTAAGCCGGTTAGAGATATTCTGAATAGTGACCTTCATCTCGCCTTCAAGGAGAGAATCTTTGGAAAATTTCTCTGCGGTATCTTTCAGAGCACGGGTGGAAGAGTCGGCCACAGGGATAGGAAAAATAAACGGAGCTTCCCAAAGCTGATTGATGAGTTGCGGTTGAACTGCGGCCTTAGCGTTAGGATTATTTTGAAGATAGTTGAAAGCTTCTTTGTAGAGGCGCAGTCTTGCCATGGCCATCTGCAAACCTGACTCGGCCATAAGTTTTGCCTGAGAGCGGTCAAGAATATTGGTGGCCTTTATCCGACTGATCTTACTGTCAAAGGCGAATTCTCCATAGAGGGCCATGAGAATTATAATGGCAGTCATAATCATCATGAGGGCCACACCTCGCTCGTTTTTGAGAAGGACTTTGAGATCTTTTTTAATTCCCATTGTTACCTCCCCCTGATGCAGTGGTGGTGGTTTGATCATTCCCAGAATTTCCTGAGTTGGCAGTATTTCCGCCATTATTTCCACCTGCAGCTGTTGCAGCGGGAGCAGTGTCTTGAGGGACCACCATGGGCCAGTGGTTGCGGAATATTCTTTCTGTCTTTCGCTTAAGCCCCTGAGAGTCATACCAACTCATAATGACTTTCACCCCTCGGACCACACTCTCGCCATTTTGAATGGCCTTCAGAGAAGTTTCCCATTTGCGTTTGGTGTAATCCCAATATTGGAATTCAAGACTCTCTACATTGGTGAGAAGGACAGCGGCTTTTATTTTTCCTTCTTCGATATTAATGCGTTTATCGTCGTAAGGATCATCTACGGCAAAGTAGCGCACAAGGTTTTTAAGACCTGAAGGCATCTCGGCAATCTTATCTGTTTCAGCTCTTTTTTCTTCTGAAGCTTTGAGTTGTTCAGCATCAGGCTCGGCCAGAGAATAGCGAACCCAAGCGTAGTGAGACTGCTTGGTGTTTTCAAGCTTGCGGCGATTTGAAGCCGTAAAGAATTCAAAAATATTTTTTTCAGGGGCCCAGTTGCGGGGAATAAGAGCGCCGTCTTTGCTCACTCCTAAAAAGTGCTCATTAGTTTGAAGTCTGTTTGTGAGAGCTTCCGCATAGGCCTGAAGATTGGGATTAAGATTAGGGGCCATAGTGGTGCTGCTATTGCTTAAGGGATTGCCCGGATCAGTGAAGGCATCGGGATCTGCTGGAACATTGTCAGCAGCGTTGTTAGCTCCCTGATTAAAATTCATGGCCGTGGTAAAAAAAAGAGGAGAATAAATCTGAGAAAAATCCCATTCAAAGCGGCTCATGGCCGTTTCAATTTCCAAGTTGTCTTTATTGACTTGAGTGGTGCGATCTTTTGTATCGAAGGCATTTTCCGTCACACTCACCACACCCATGGTGATGAAAGCAAGAAGAACAATGGCTATCAAGATCTCCAGGAGGGTAAAGCCCTCTTGGTTAGAAATTAATATTGAGTTGGATTTTTTCATTATAATTTGTAATAAACGTCGATAAAGTAAAATTGTATTTTGTTTCTTTATTAGTCACCGTCACCCGGGCTTGCCAGATAACTCTCTCGATATTTTTTTTCATTTCATCAAAAACCATTTTTTCAATGGTTGAGTTCCGACCGGACTTTTGATTGTCATCAAAATAAGAACTCTGATCATCTGTAGCGGCGTCGTCTGGGCCTTCCCCTTGCTGAGAGAAGAGCTGATTAAAATCTGGAAGAACAATTTTTTTGATCTCAAGAGTGTATTCATAGCCCTTGTATTCTTCGTCTTCAAAAGGTTTGGTTTCTTTTAAATCTGCAGTCACGTTGGTGAACTTGGGCGGATCCAAGACGATCATGCTAATTTGTCTCTCGGCCAATAATTGCAGGGTGAGCTGTTCTTTGGAGAGTTCACTATCGGAGACGTTGTAGCCCATAGAAGTTAAAAAGGCGGTGATGAAAAAAGCAAAGAGCGTGATGGCAATCAGCACTTCAATTAATGAGAAGCCTTGTTCTTTGAGCTTATTCATTTTTCCATCCACTCTTTGAAAACCTCATCCATTTTTGCCTGGAGGATATCTTCTATCTTAGCAGATCTTCCAGTGGGTAAGGCTTCAAAAACTTGGCGTGAGTCAGACATAAAAGGTTCAATTTCAAGATAAGCGGTTTCTTCGATAGTCGAGAAGAAAATTAGGGCACCATCTTTTTCCCCTGTGGGATAAAAATAAATGCTCGCTTCACCTTTATTGATGAGTTTTTTCTGAGAAGTAGAGGCCACTCCCAGAATGGTCACATCTGGGTGAATCTCATGCTTAATCTCTTCGAACTCATCCACTTTATTAAATTGGCGGTCCAGAGCATTGGTTTTATCCTTGGCTTCCTTATCGTCTTTAAGGGTCTTGTCTGTCTTTTTTTCTTCCATATCCGGCAAAGGAAGATTCCCTGGAGGACCAAATTCAACGGTGTATTCCACTGGAGCTTTATCCAGAGAAATTCGGAGTCGAACTACAGTGTTTCGCAGTGTGGATTCATTGGAAGCAAAGCGGGTGGCGCGGTCGATGTCGTCAACGGCACTTTGAAGTTTACGATGTTTTTCAGCGCTGTCACCGGAGGGCACGGCAAGGAAGATCATGGCGGCCAGAACTAAAGCGACCAAGATTTCTATGAGTGAGAAACCTTGGTCGTTTAAGTATTTCTTAGAAGTCTTTTGAATTAATATCGGCATCAGGTCCTTCACCTTCCTCGGCATTGTCTGCGCCTAGGGAGATGATGGTGAAGGTTTTACCATCAGATTCATAAATAAATTCGTTATCCCATGGATCTTGAGGAACTTTTCCTTCTATGTAGCCACCAGGAGCATAACGCTTACATTCGCGCTCAGTTGGTTTTTCAACCAAAGCATCTAGACCCATAGTTGTTGTAGGCAAGAAGTTACAGTCACGACGGAATTCTTTCAAACGTTCGGCTAGGGATTTAATTTGAATCTTAGCAGATTGAACTTTACCTTCTTGAAGTTGTTCAAATACTTTACCACCCACAAATGTACCGGCGAGTGCCAAGAGTGTGAGTGCGATCAAAATTTCAATTAAGCTCATACCAGCTTGAGACTTTAAAATCTTTTGGATGTTAGCGAACATATGAGAAGCTCCTTATTAGCGAATCGAATTCATATTCATCATAGGGATTACAACGGCAAACACGATAAATCCAATGGCCGTCCCAAGACAGATCATCATAATGGGTTCGAGAATTGAAGTGAGTCCACCGATTCTAGATTGTACTTGATCCTCATAATTTTCTGAAATGATTTTTAACATGGGTTCTAATTCCCCAGACTTTTCTCCCAGACGGATCATGTGTGTCACAAGAGGAGGGAAGTATCCGCTTTGAATGAGGGGCTGTGTTAAAGAGGCCCCCTCTGAAACAGAAATTCTTGATTTTTCTACAGCGTCTTTCATATGCACATTGGGAATAAGGTTTTTCACAATGGTGAGGGCCGTAAGAATGGGTACTCCGGAATTCATCAATGTTCCCAAAGTTGAGCAAAAGCGACTGACGTTAATCATTTTAATCAGGATTCCCACGATGGGGAGTTTGAGCTGCAATGCGTGCCATCGAGATTGGCCTTTGGGAGTGTTTATGTACTTACTCGTTCCCACAATGATCACTCCGATCATAATGATCACAAGCCACCAGTAATTCACTAGAAAATTTGAAATCCAAATACAAACTACCGTAATAAACGGAAGTTCCTTTTTCATACTGATAAAAATTTTGGCAATTTTAGGAATAACAAAAATGAAAATCACGTTCATCATCAAAAAACCAAAAATACCCATAATCGCAGGGTAGGTCATGGCCCCTTTGATTTTATTTTTGAGTTTCACTTGTGACTCAGTGAAATCTGCCAAACGAAGGAGAACAATTTCTAGCGTCCCTGAAGCTTCGCCTGCTTCCACCATGTTGACGTACACAGAGGTGAAAACCTTAGGGTGATCTTGCAGAGATTTAGCTAAAGATGCCCCTTCATTTACTTTTTGCTTAAGATCAGAAAGAACAAGACGCAAATTTGCATTCTCTACCTGATCAGTAAGGGCAGAGAGTGCTTCAACGATTTGAATCTTGGCCTTGATAAGGGTCGCAAGCTGTCTGGTCATAATGGCAAGATCATCAACGGGAACACTTCCACCTTTGAGGCGGGCCATGGTTCCGCCACCGGCAGCAGTACCTTGCGCGCGCTGCTCTTTAATATCGATGAGCATGATGCCCATAGATTTCACCCGCTGCTTGGCCGCGATAATACTTTCAACGTTGACGGTATTTTTTACTTCTTTGCCAGATTTATCCAGCCCTTTATAAGCATAGATAGGCATAAATTAGTGGGCCTCTTCCGAGTTAATAGCACGGACAATTTCATCTACTGAAGTCATTCCTTCAAAGATTTTATCCAAAGCGTCTCCACGCAAAGTTCTCATTCCAGAGCGAACGGCCGCTTTTTTGATTGTAGCGGCATCGGTTTTCTGAATGATAAGAGCGCGGATTTCATCATTGATCATAAGAAGTTCAGAAACCACAGTTCGACCAGCATAACCGGTGTTGCTGCATCTCGGGCAGCCAACGGGTTTAAAGATAGTTGCGGAATCAGGAATTTCATCAATATCTAAAATAACTTTTTCAAAATCCGTGAGATTTGTTCTTTGCTTGCAAGCATTACACAGTGTGCGCACCAGACGTTGAGCAAGGACCGCAACCAGGGAAGATGAAATCAAGAAGGGCTGCACCCCCATATCGATGAGTCGAGTCGCTGCTGAACTTGAATCATTAGTATGCAGAGTAGAGAGAACAAAGTGACCTGTAAGAGAAGCGTTAATGGCCATTTCTGCTGTTTCTCTATCTCGTGTTTCTCCCACCATCACCACATCTGGGTTTTGACGAAGAATCGAGCGCAGAGCAACCGCAAAGGAGAGTTCAATTTTATGATTCACTTGAATCTGAGAAATTCCAGGAATTTCATACTCCACCGGATCTTCCACAGTGATAATCATTTTATCTGGAGAGGAGATGCGGTCTAATAAGGCAAAGAGAGTAGTGGTTTTACCGTGACCAGTTGGACCAGTCACATAAAGCACTCCGTGTTTCCTGCTTGAGAGTTCTGAGAGACCTTCCAAAACTTTTCCGCGGAAACCAAGAGTTTCAAGTTTGAGGGCAGTATTATTCTTCTCGAGAATACGCATAACGATACGTTCCCCGGCCTGGATAGGAATAGTCGACAGACGAATATCAATGTCCTTACCAGCGATTTTAATTTTGATACGGCCATCTTGAGGAAGACGCTTTTCAGCGATATCGAGCCGGGCCATCACTTTAATACGGGAGGAGACTGAAGCGTGAGTCTTCTTAGGCTGACGAAGAATCTCACTCATCACGCCATTTATCCGGAAGCGGTAGACTGTTTCGCGATCATAGGGTTCGATATGAATATCTGAAGCGCGGTCTTTTACGGCCCGGAAAATAATGGAGTTCACAAAGCGGATCACCGGAGCTTCATCGGCCGTGGCATCTAAGATATCAATAGGGCCATCGAGATCTAAATTTTCTTCAAACTCTTCATCTTCAATGGAATCAACCAGGTTGCGGTTTGCTTTTTCATAAACCCGGTTAATGGCGTCCTGAATGCGGGCCGGAGTGGTACATATGATCTTGATCTCTTTTTTAAAGATCATGTGAAGATCATTAACCACGTTAAAGTTAAACGGATTACTCATGTAGATAGTCACAGAGAAATCAGTTTCTAAAACTGGCAGCACTTCATGGTGTTTTGCGTAGTTAATAGAGAGGTCTTTCACCACGTTGGGATCAATATCATCGATTTTAATTTCTGACTGATAAGGAATACCGATCTGATGACAAACCACACGGATAAGTTCGTGAGGGTGGATGTAATTCTTGTTCAGAAGAATATCGCCAATAAGTCCACCTTCGAGACGCTGGATCTCTAGGGCTTCATCCAATTGATCACGGGTTAGAGAGGTGTACTTAACCAGAAGTTCACCGATTCTCTCTTTACTATGCTCAACGTTTTCTAAAAGATCGTCTGATACACTCATCTTTTATTGCACCGATTTTTTCATGTTCTGATAATCAGGAACATCAAATTCTTCTGTTGGAGTTGCAGGCTGCTCTTCAATAGCATCTTCATCAGGACCTACGGCTTCATCATTTAAGTTTTTATAATGATCAGCATCTGCCAGATCATAAAGTGGGCCTTCCACTTGACGGTCAAGTTTTGCACCCAGATCTTCTGAAACTTTTTTATTGGGATCGAGATCATCAGCATCAAACATTCCTTTCATGGCCCGAGAGCGCTTATGAAGCATCTCTTTAGTATTGGCCGAAGCTGTTTTAGCATACGGAGCAAGTATGCGCGGAGTCAGGAAGAAAAGCAAATTCACTTTGGTGACACTGCGACTTTTGTTTTTAAATAACCAACCAAGTACAGGAATATCACCGAGCAAAGGAATTTTGTTAAGTTCCACACTTTCTTTGTCCCGGAGTAATCCCCCCATGGCAATGGTATCACGGTCACGCACCATCACTTCAGTAACAGCTGTTCGAACTGTAGTTGCTCTTGCACCGGTGGTGGCATTCACACCATCTTTAAAGTCATCAATCTTCTGATTGATTTTAAGTTTCACAAAGCGGGTCACTTTATTAATTTGTGGAGTAATTTTAATAGCAAGTTTTGCTTCCTGAGTACCGGCATTACCAATTGAAGATGTCCCGTTTTGAGTCACGGTAGAAATCGGTTGAGTATCACCCACTTCAAGAGTGGCTTCAGTATTATCTAGAGCAAGAATCTGCGGAGTCGCGAGAATATTTGTACTTTGATGAGAAGCGATGGCCTTAATCAAAACGTTTACAGCATTGAGATTTACTGATCGGTCCGCACCACCTGCAGTTGAACTGGGAATATTTATAGCACGTCTTGGCCCAATCCCCATACCTGCCACAAATCCACCCATTGAAGTTGGTACTCCATTCGAAAGAAGTCCCAGTAGACCACCAGCCGCTGAGTTAGTAGTTGTAAATCCACTTCGGGCCACATTTCCTGCGCCGTAAGCTCCTACATACTCCACACCAAGACCTCTGATTTTTGTCACGTTAGCTTCAAGAATCAATCCTTCCACATAAACTTGATCTCGTGGAATATCCAAGCGTCCGATCACGTCTTTAAGAGTGAGCCAATCTGTAGGAGAGGCCGTCACCACTAAGGCATTGTTGTTTTTATCAGAAGTAATTTTGACTTCAGCTGAGAAAATAGGGTTTTCACTTGGTCCAGCAAAAGAGCTAAATCTTGTAGCACCACCAGCAGCACCTGCGTCTTTAGCAACTGCACCAGTTACGATGCTGGAAAGAGTTTTTGAAAGCTCTTCAGAGTCACCATAGTTTAAGTAGTAAACGTGAACGCGGTTTGAACTTGATGAGACAAGTTTTACATCCAGCTTATAAATAAGATCTTTCAATTGCTTAGCACCTTCAGAGTTGGCCATGGCAATAATTGAGTTTGTTCTTGGCTCAGCAATAATGCGGGAAATTGAACTGGTTGATTCTGTTCCACCACTTGAGCCAGTAAATCTTGGAGTGGCCGTCCCTGGTCTTCCAGCTGCGCCGTTAGAGCCACCTTTAAGAATATTATCTAAAAGTTTTGCAATCTCTTGAGCTGAAGAGTTCTTCACTTTTACAATCTGCAAAGCCTCTTCATGGCCTGCGATATCGAGGAACTTCACCATCTTCGCGAGTCGATTAATGTTTGAACCTGTATCAGCTATGATGATGGTGTTGGTTTGCTTGATATCGATGATTCGCCCGTATCGAGACATAAAGGGGCGGAAGTTTCGGGCAATCTCTGCAGCTGAGACGTGTTTCAGAGAAATAACTCTCATCACGTAGTTCTCCGTATCAGGAGTATAGTTACCAGTATAAATTTTTGTAGGAGTGTAGCGGATATCACGAGCGTTGATCACTTTATAAAAGGCACCAGTTTTAATCAGAGAGTAACCGGCCATGTTGAGTGCCGCAAGGTATGCCTTCCAAGCGTCCCCAACAGTGATGGGAGTGGGAGCAATGATGGACACTTTTCCTTTCACATCTTTATCGAGAATTAAATTGATCCCCGTCAATTTTTGCATGTGTTTAGTGATCTCCATGATGTCGGTATCAGGGAAGTCAAAGCTTTGAACAATCTCTGGACCAAAAGCTGTCTCAGGATTTAAGTTCACATACTTATTATTTTTCGGTTGAGCATTAAGAGCAGGGGAGGGTCTGTCTCCAAAAGTTTCCTGGTTGGCCTCATCGTCATTATCTTTAGCAAATGCATTATCATCAGAATTTGAATCGTCCACTTCATCGGCCGCTGCTGCAGCTGCATTACTATCAACGTTTCCTGCATCTTTAAGAGCAGCCGCTGCATCTTCAGCAGACATCATGTTGGTTTCAGGCTGCGCCATAGAGGCATCTTGCGTAGGGGGCTTTTGCTTTATGTTGCTGGGATTGAAGCGGGTTTGGGAGCGATACTTATTAAACTGCGCAAAAGCGGGAGTGCTTGCCAACACTAGTGTGGCAAGAACTAAACCGCTTACATAACGCTTTGGCGTTGGTGACTTCATAATCGTCCCTTATTTCTTGATGGAGTACTCTTGAGTGTTATCTGCGCCTTCGCGCTTAACTCCTAAAGAGAGCTTGTCCAAGTTTTTTATTCCAGCAAATTTGCTCATGACTTCATTCATGTCATAAATTGGTTTTCCGTCGATAGCGGTGATGATGTCACCGTCTTGCAATCCTAGATAGGGAAATATTCCAGCTGGATCCATCTCAGTCATTTTAAATGACATACTTCCATCTGGGTTTTGAATCTTTACAGCACGCACTTGAGTGAGAAGTGAGCCGATATCTTTCATTTTTTCATCTAACAAAACTTTAGAGATAACAAATTTGTTACCTACATTATCAATTCCGTTAATTTTTTTATTGGCCTTAAATTCTTTTCCTTGGGCGGGGGTCATCACCATAATAGGCGAGTTTGTCTCACGGGCCTTGTCTGAAGTGATGGATTCGCAAACACCATTTTCTAAATTCTTCACTAGGATTTCTAAGCGAGTAATTTTAAAAATCTTGGCGAGGTTATCAATCTGATCACCTTCACGGACTTCTTGAAGAGCGCGGTCACCACGAATTTGAACTGAGGCCATGGATTTCACAGTATCTTGGAGCACGATGGTGTTCATGAGTTTAATCGGGAGAGAGCTGGCCTGCTGAGCTTCATCACATTTTGTGTCGGCGACTTTTTTCTTGGAACCCAGGCCTGTATTGGTGCGGAAAATATTAATGGATCGCACTTGATTGAGAGTGGCAGGATTAAAGTCGCGGTCTAGAGGAATAGAGACGGTGAAATTTTTAGCTGAATCAAGAGTAGGTGTTCCTCTTAAAACGAGTGCGGTAATTTTACCTAAGCTGTAAGTGATTCCACAAACCAAAACCACTAAAGAAATTTGATGAATTGTTTCCCGAGAAGTGCGGCTTAAGACATTCTCCACTCCCTTACTTAAACTTGGAGAAAGAAGAGGACCATCACTGCCAACAGACTTATTACGTGCAGGAAGTTTAATACCTTTTAAATTCAGTTTTGTGAGACCACTAAAAAAATTCCCAACTCTTTGGAGCGAACTAATTGAAGGGGATGATTCTTCTTGATCGATCTGGTCGTTTGTCGGTTTACGCGACATCTTAGTTTTGAGGAAGTCTTTGATTTTATTTATCATCAATTTATTGTCATAAAAATTAATGTGATGTGCAAGCATATCGAGACCGAATTAAATTGAAGCGTATTGATCGGGTAATCCTGCTGAACTCGCTTCTTCACTTTTTCTGTACTTTGATTTCCCTTGGACTCTATAATATTGAGAATTATTCCCTCAGCAAAAAGGTCTCTGTATGGCATCTAATGAAAATTCTCGGGAGATTCCTTCCATCGTTGCGGCCATGTTTTATGGCGAAGTGGTAGAAGAAGAAGTTTTTCCATTTCCCCATTTTTCTGAAAACCAAGTGGAAATGGCCAAGGCCATGGTGGACGCAATTGACAAGTTTGCTCAGACAAATATTGACTCTCAAAAGTTTGACCGCGACGCTAAGATCCCGAAAGAAGTACTCGATGGCCTGGCCGGTCTTGGACTTTGTGGTCTCGGAGTGCCAGAAGAGTTGGGTGGTTTAGGTCTTGATACCACTCTCTATGCCCGTGTCTTTTCACAGGTTGCAGGAATCGATGGAGCTGTTGCCACCACTTTAGGTGCTCACCAATCAATTGGTTTTAAAGCTTTGGTGAACGAAGGAAATGACGAACAGAAAAAACATTGGCTCCCAAAACTTGCAAGTGGGGAAGTGTTCGCAGCTTTTTGTTTAACTGAGCCTGGTTCAGGTTCAGATGCTTATTCAATTAAAACCAAGGCCGTAAAAAATCCTGATGGCACTTACACCATCACGGGAAATAAACTTTGGATCACAAACGCTGGTCTGGCCGGATTCTATTCTGTTTTTGCTAAAACTGAACACGATGATAAAGGGAAAACTGTCGAAAAGATTTCATGCTTTATCGTGGAAAAAGAGCGCGAAGGTGTTTCTTTCGGAGAGAAAGAAGACAAGATGGGAATTCGAGCTTCTGAAACACGAGCTGTTTATTTTGATAAAGTTGTAGTTCCTGCTTCGAACATGATCGGTGAACCTGGAAAAGGGTTTAAGATTGCCATGAACGTGCTAAACACGGGTCGTCTCTCACTAGGCTCTGGTTCTGTGGGCGGAATGAAGCAGATTTTAAAACTCGCTTCGGCCCAGGCCAATACCCGTAAGCAATTTGGTGAAAGCATCGCAAACTTCGGATTGATCCAAGAAAAATTGGCCACTATGGCCTCTAATATCTACGCTGCTGAGTCGATGGTTTACATGACTACAGGAAAAATCACTCAAGGGATGACTGAGTTCTCTCACGAGTCAGCAATATGCAAGGTGTATTGTTCTGAAAAACTTTGGGATACCATCGACAAAGCAACTCAGATTGCAGCAGGTAACGCTTACATGAGAGAGTATCCCTATGAGCGCCTCATGCGTGACTGCCGAATTAATTTGATTTTTGAAGGAACTAACGAGATCTTGCGTATTTTTACTGCTCTTTCAGGGATCAAAGGTCCTTCGGATAACTTAAAAGAGTTGGGTAAGATTGCTGACGTTTCTAAAGTTCTGCATGACCCAATTAAGTCAGTGGGAATTCTTACGACCTTTGCTAAAAGCCGCATTGGTAAGATGGTAGGAACTAAAACTCTTACGAAAGTTCACCCAAGCCTAGAAACACAAGCTCATCATTTCTCTTCAAGTCTAAAAGACTTCTCTATTGCCGTTGAAAATACCATTATGAAATATGGTAAGACCATCATCGGCAACGAGCTACCGCAAATGCGGATAGCTAATATGGCCATTGAGCTTTATGCCCAACTGTGTGTGCTATCACGTACCACCGCCATCTTGAACCGTGCAGATGTTTCAGAAAAAGATAAAGAATATGTATCTTTAATGACCGAACTTATCTGCCGCGATAGTCGCCAAAATTTTACACGAAACTACAAGCGCCTAAAGTCGAGCTACGACAAACTTATTCCTAAAATCTCTAAGCATGTGAGTGAGAGGGAAGGCTTTGGATTCGACATCATTGATTTCTAAAATTTTAAAATCCTCACTGGGCCCCCTTCTTGGGGGTCTTCTTTTAAGTCAGAGTTGTTCAACTCCACCATTGGTCAAGAGTTCGGATGAAGCGTCTATTGATCTCACCCGAGAGCTGGATACTCTGTCGAAGAAAGTTCAGG
>CAMDDI010000076.1 GCA_945890905.1 Bacteriovorax stolpii | reverse complement strand
TGGCAAAACCAACAATAGAAGGTGTGGTATTGTGGCCTTCAGCATTTGGAATAATTTTGTATGATCCATTTTCCATAACTGCCACACATGAGTTGGTAGTTCCTAAGTCGATTCCGATAATTTTTCCCATATAATTCTCCTTTAAATTTTAACCGTTAATTACTGTTTATCGCTTGCTACAACAACTTTCGACGGACGGATTAAGCGTCCATTTAGGGTATAACCTTTTTGAAATTCTTTAACTACTTCGTTTGGCTTTTTACCTTCGATATATTCTTGCGCCAAAGCTTCATGGAAGTTTGGATTAAAGTCTTGGCCAATAGCTTCAACCGGAGTGAGGCCATGCTTACCGAGAGCATCGATAAATTGCTTTCTCACCATATCTAAACCTGTCACGATGTTTTTTACTTTCACATCTTGATCAGGTTTCAACATATCAATGGTGCGCTCAAAATTATCTACCACTTGTAAGAGATCAGAAAGCACCCGCTCGTTACCGTATTTCACAAGATTTTCTTTCTCGCGCTCCATACGTTTGCGATAATTTTCCATTTCAGCAGCGATATAAAAATATTTCGCTTTGAAATCTACTTCTTCTTTTTTAGGTTCAACCACAGCTTCAGTCGGCTGAGCTTCTGTGGCCGATTCTAAGGTTTCTTCGTTCTGGTTCTCGTCTTTGTCGTTTGGTTTAGTCATAATTTTTCTCTCTCATTGGTTCCTAATACCAATATGGGTCCCATTGAATTGGTGTCAATGTTGGCCCCAAAAAAAAGTCATGACAAATGTATTTGCAAAGAGTTTTCAAGTACTTAATTTTAGAGGAAGGTTGGAATTACAAGGGCTTAATGACCAGGCGTGCCACTTCGAGTCGAAATAAGTCATCCATTAGTGAGTCCAGCATCAAAAATCCCAGAGAATTAAGTCGCATGGTTTGATCCTGAAATTGTCCGTACTTTTGTTCTTCCCAGCGGTTAAACAAATCTTTCATTTTCTGAGTTAAATTCTCTGGCCTCCATCCCTCAGATGTCCGCAATTCAAGATAGGTTTTTTCTAAATTCAGCTCTTCAAATCCTAGGTTTTCTATTTCGACTTCTGGAGCACTCACTTTCCACTTATAACGGATGGCTTCGTGGGAATTTTTCTTGAAGAGTCCAGTTCCCGTGGGCCCCAATGCGGCTACAGATTCTGACTTCCAATACTTGATATTATGTTGGGATTCAAAACCAGGAAGGGCAAAGTTTGAAACTTCATAATGATGGAATCCCCGCTCTTGCAAGTAGCTTGAAACGAGTAAATATTCTTCGCGGATAAATTCATCATCGGGCATGTTTTGTGTATGAGGATACTTAGATCTCGCATTCAGAATGTAGAGAGAAACATGTCTGGGCCGATAGCTTAATAACTCATCAAGTTCAGTTCTAATATCACGGACTTTTTCTTTTGAAAAAGGCAGACCCAGTAAAAAATCTAAGGAATAATTCCAATTATTTTCCTGGCAAAATTTAAGCAGAGAAAGGCTCTCTTCTTTAGAGTGGGCCCGGTCCATAATGGTAAGAAAAGTTGGATTTAAAGTTTGAGTCCCTATGGAAATACGATTCATTCCAATGCTTTTCCAGGAATCAATGAGCTCTGGAGTCCATGCTCCTGGATCCACTTCCATGGTGAACTCTAGTTCGGGCCTGAGTGTGAAATGACTCAAAATATGCTCCGCGAAGAATTCACTTCCCATCTTTCCCCAAAGAGAAGGAGTCCCTCCACCGAGATAGATGGTCTCCATAGGAGACCAGGTGAATTGATGCTCTTTCATGAGAGTGGCGTGTCGCTGCCAGCTGGATTTTAAAAACTGATGAAATTCCTCAAACTGATTTGATCCAACTTCAAGCTTACGCTTATAAAAATCGCAGTAGTTGCAAAGATGCTGACAGAAGGGCACATGTAAATAAAGGCTGGACAACTGAGTCATTGGCGAGAAAGTCCTTCAAAAAAAAATACTCTGATAGGATAATAGAACACAACTTACGATGTCTCAAATAAGGATGCTATGAAAATCGATCAATCAGTCTTAGATAACAACCTCAATACCCTCTTCATCCACTCTCCGGGATGTAGTGCAGGTACTGTTCAAATGTGGTTTCGCGCAGGATCTGCTTTAGAGAAAAAAGACAATGAGGGTATCGCTCACTTCCTTGAACATATGTTTTTTAAAGGGACTCCCACACGACCAGGACCGCAACTAGCACATGATATTGAGTCTTACGGTGGTGAGGTCAACGCCTTTACTTCGTTTGATTACACTTGCTACTACATCAATACTCCAAGTATTTTTCTCGATAAGTCTGTGGATATCTTGCTCGATATGGTGGCCAATCCACTTTTTGGGGAAGAAGAAATTCCTTCTGAGCGCCAAGTGGTGTTTGAAGAATACCGCCGGGCCATGGATAACCCTTCGCAGTTTAATTTTATACAATTACAGAATTCTACTTTTGAAGCGGGCTACGCTCATCCTATCTTGGGTCGGGAAGATACCATCCTGAATTTTTCTCAAGAACAAATAAAGTTCTTCCGCGAGAGCTTCTACAATACTGAAAACGCCATGCTGGTTGTGGCCGGTGATTTAAAAAATCGCGAAGAGTTAGAAAAGAAAATCCGATCGTTCAAACTTCCCCATGGGAAAAAATCTAACTTTGGTGCTTTTGACGTGAAGAAAAAAGAATCAGTAAGCATTCATGAAAAAGAAATCCGCCAGGCCACTCTGACTATTTGCTTGCAAGCTCCGGCCTATGCTAGTGATAAAGCTTCTGCCGAAGATCTTGCCATCAATTGTCTGGCCCACGGTGAAACTTCTCGTCTTTACCAGGCCCTTGTGGCAAAGACGTCTCTTTGCAATGGGATCTCTGGATCTACCATGTACTTCGCTGACGGAGGCGTGCATATGCTGCGTGCGAGTTTCCCAGTAGAGAATCTTGCAAAAGTTTCGGCCCTCTTTATGACGACTCTCAATGAAGCACTGAAAGATGGCTTCCGCGATGAAGAGCTGACTAAGATTAAAAACCAGTATATCTCTTCAAAAGTTTATGAAAGAGAATCTATTGAATCGTTTGCTTTCAGCTTAGGTCATGGATTTGCTCAGTCAGGTAACATTCACTGCGAAGAAGAGTTCATTGAAAAAATCCGCAACGCCAATACTGACGAAGTCTCTTTGGCCATTTTTGATATCTTAAAGCAATCAAGTCATTTTACGCTGCAAGTTCCTCAGGGAACTAAAGTCGCACCTCTCCAAAAAGAACTTAAAAGATGGCAGGATAATCTCAAGAAAACAATTTCAAAAGCTAAACCCAAAGCCGCAGCAGCAAAAGTTACAACGACCAATTATGATCCGGCCGTTCAGGTTACCGAGATTAAGCCCGGTATTAAATTAGTTTATCGCCAAAATAAAATGACTCCTACTTTTGTTCTCCATGCGTATATGAAAGGTGGTCAAGCCGCTGAGAATGCAAAAACAGCAGGTAGCCATCACCTCATGAGTCGCCTCATGACTTATGGATATAAAGGCATGGGTTATGAAAAATTAAAAAATGAATTAGAAAGCTTATCTTCATCCCTTAATGGTTTCTCAGGCAAGAATGCTTATGGACTCACTCTTCATGGTCAGAGTAAAGACTTTGACCGCCTAACAGCTCACTTCTTCGGAACCATGCTTAGGCCCGAAGTTCCTAAAAAGTTTTTTGATCACGAAAGAAAAGTGATCATCCGTGCACTAGATAATCAAAAAGAAGATGCGACTAAGCAAGCCTTTAAATCTTTCTATAAAATGGTGTTTAATCAGCATGCTTATTCTCTCGATCTTGCAGGAAGTGCGCAAACTCTTAAAACCTTCACTCCAGTATCTCTGACCCGCCTTCATAACTCTCACGTGAAAAACTCTGAGATCGTACTCACTTACTGTGGAGATCATGATCAATCAGTAGTTCTTGGTATGATCAGAGAGGCCATGAAAGAAATTGGGGAAAGAAAACCTTTAAAGAAAGTGAAGAAAAAACCCAAAGCTATAAATGGTAAACGTGAGAATCTAGAATTTAAACGCGAGCAAACTCAGATTGTGATTGGAACTCCTGCTTATCCGATTGGTCAAATTGAAGATCTGTATTTAAAGATGATCACCTCACACCTCTCAGGTCAGAGTTCTGAACTCTTCGTCGAAGTGCGTGATAAACAGGGACTTTGCTACTCCGTTTCTCCTATTCATGTTTCAGGTCTGGAGGCCGGTTGCTGGGGAATTTACATCGGTTCAGGCCATGACAAAACCAAAGCAGCAATTGATGCCATCATGAACATCATCAATAATTTACGTGATAACGGAATCAAAAAAGAAGAATTTGATCGTATTAAAACCATGATTGATGGGCAGACTTTATTAGGAATCCAAACCAATGAAGATTACGCTCAGTTTTATTCAATTCCTGTTCTTCATGGATTGGGTCTAGATTTTCCTCACAAAAACCAAGAAGCTATTCGTGGTGCTAACTACAATGACTTCCAGGCCTTTTTGAAGAAATTTTTCAACCGCAAATGGAATATCGTTCAGGCAGGTAGACTAGATTAAGAAACTTTGTCCGTGGGCGTGGAGTAGATCCCGCTCACGAGCATTTCTCTCTCGCTCACGAGTTCATTCTTTAGAATTTTTTTGAATATAAGATGGTTATCCAAACCCGTTCGATTCTTCATCGCCAAAAGAGTCATAAGAGTAGTCATGGACTCAAAACAAGTCGCAAACATTTGGTAGAAAGACGGGATATCTAAAAACGCCGGCATGACAGTATCAAGATGCCCATAAGCCGTTTTGCCTAATTGCGAGTAGTACTGTGTATCGATAATTTTTTTATTAATAGACTCTGAAAAATATCCGCAAACAATCAGCGCCATATCGGCCACTTCTTTATAAGCACGCTTCTGTTCTTCACGATTCATTTGGGCCGCTTCTAAAAGTTTTGTCCCTAAAATCTTTTCTCTAATTTTGCCTTCTTGGACCTCAAAAAAATCTCGAGAGAGGGCGAATTTATCTAAGACATCACTCGAGTAATAAATGATAGATTCTGGTACCGGACACAACGATTTTCTGTTGAGTTCAGAGAGTCCTTCAAAGAAGAAGCCTTGAAGGTTGGTACTTAAGATGATCTTTCCATTATCCATGAGACCCCCTGATATCTTAATTATAACGCAAAATACCTGACCTCTATAACCTTGGAATTTCTTGCCTGAATTTGCTTCACTGCCTCAAATACCTTGCAAGTCTTAACTCGACTTGGCCTCGTTCTTAAAGTCAAACAGTCGAGATCAGATTGAAGATTGACTGATCTAAAAAGTCTGCAATACGACATTTCAATTCGAAGAGCATAGAATTTGCATGGTATGTAGTCCAAAGGCCGTAGAATATGAAAAAGCTTTTATAAGGACGAATATATGGAAAAGAAATTACCTAAGATTATGGCAGTAGATGATGATCCGGAAATACTAGATGTATTAAATGACATCTTTGACAAAACCCAGTTCCGACTTATC
This sequence comes from Bacteriovorax stolpii, assembly GCA_945890905.1. GTDB lineage: Bacteria > Bdellovibrionota > Bacteriovoracia > Bacteriovoracales > Bacteriovoracaceae > Peredibacter. Next base: position 7,901 of record CAMDDI010000076.1, on the reverse strand, counting down.
ACCTCTAGCGACGGCCTTGAAGCTTCAATGAAGGCCAGAAATGAAAGCTTTGATATCATTATTAGTGATATCAGAATGCCTAAAATGGATGGGTTAGAGTTTGTTAAAAACCTGAGAAAGGCCAAAAAGAACATGCCCATATTTCTCATTAGTGCTTCGCTAGAAGAGTATGCAAGCGAAATAGACCTTTTAGAAAATGTGAACGTTATCGCTAAACCTTTCAAAGCATCTGAAATTCTACGCCAAGTAAATGAAGCTCTCACAGGGCCAAGCCCAGATGAATCAGGTCCTAAGGATGGTAACGCCATAGAAGAAATCCGCTTCAAAAAAGGTGATATGATTCTGGATGAATCTAAGCCTTCCAAAGATATATTCTTAGTGAAAGAAGGACGCTTTAGATTATCGAGAAAAAATAAAAACGGTCAAAGCATAGAAATAGGAATGGTTGGGCCAGGTGAAATTTTGGGAGAACTTTCTTCATTGCTTAATGCCACTCCAACTGCAAGTGCAGTAGCAATTGCAAATGGATTACTAGTAAAAATTCCCACCACTAAAATTGATCAATTAATGAAAGACCAGCCTAAGTGGTTTAAGATTTTGATTCAAACATATTGTACAAGATTAGATGATGTGACTAGCATGCTCGCTGAAACTAAGCGAGTTGACTAGTAGACCAGAACTTTCTCTAAAATCGGATCAGCTATTTCGATTTTCTTGAAAGAGAAAAATAGGCTGGTTGGATTTTCAATCAGAGCTTCAAAAGCTTTACTTTTATTTCTGATCTGAATAGGTGCAAGGGCTCGGCCTGAGAAAAACTTCACTCGCCATAAATCGAGAAACTCAGCTTTATTTAACTGGGAAAACTCTTTAAATTCAGTGTCCGAAATAATATCTATCTGATCCAAAAGAATGATTATATTCAGGCCATTCTCCCAAGTAAGTTTATCCCCTTGGAAGATTCTTTTCGCTTTTACAAGGTCAAGATTTTCTTTATTACTCACGTGATAGTAGATGTAAATGTTCCCAGCAATCGCATGCGCGTTACCTAAAATCATCAAGCCGATTAATACTAAAAAAGTTTTCAAACGATCGCATTCCATGTTTAAAAAAATTTAATCATAGCCATATTATTTGCCAACTCCAACTGGTTTTTCCCAAGAAAACTTAAGACAATTTACATTGTCGATCTTCATTAAATCTAAGACCATCTAAGTTCTAATTTATAGGGGTTTTATGAAGTATTTGTTACTTATGTTGTTTGCCACCTTACCACTTCACGCGGCGCAGCTCCACTATTTCGGGAGCATTAATTACGCCCGTACAAATCTGCATAATAAAAATATTACCTACGATGGAATTGATAATAAGTGGGGTGCAAGTAATCTCTATACTGCAGGGATTACCGTGAGTCAGAAAATTGATGAAAAATCTTCTGCTTTGATTCAAGTTGTTCATCAAAAAGACGACGAAGAAATTGATGTCGACCTAGTTCAATACCAAAGAAATATTATGGGTTACAGGGTCCGATTAGGCAGACAACGTCTGGCCAATCTTCTGACTTCAGAAATCATTCAAGTCAATGCACTTCTTCCTTGGTTAAGTGCGCCTGCTGAAGTTTATGATAAAACTCCCATCAGATCCTTTACGGGTGTAAGTCTCGAGCGAGAATTTGAAAGCGGCTTCGGCTTTTCGTTGTATGGTGGTGACAGTCAGGACACTCTATATGAAAAAGATCAGATCACTACTATCGACACTGATTACATTTACGGCACTCGTTTAAACTTTCATGCCTCAGATTGGACTGGGTATATTAACTACATTACCACCAAGGTGAAGGTGTCTAGAGAAGTTAGTGTACCTATCGCTGCTTCAACTTATGGGACTTATAAACTAAATTACAAACTTCCTGATTTCGAAATGTACACTGCTGGAACTAGCTTTAAAAAAGCAGGCTGGCTTTTAAACTCAGAGTATATTATGAGTACAAGCGGAAATGGTGTTATTCGTAGGCAGGATGCGGCCTATATCTCCGCTGGGAAATATTTCACCGAAAAACTCCTTCTCTTATCAACTTTTTCAACTGATTTTACGCGCGAAAGTATTTTCCTTCCATCAATGCAAACTAGCTATGCATTAAACCTCAATTACAATATTGATTTCAATACAGTTATTAAAGTTGGATATACTCATGTAGACGTACGTCAAAGAACTTCAGTTGCACCTACTCCTACTGGAACTTCTAATTTAGGATATGGGTTTTCACCTTCAACCCCTTCAGAAAACTTCGACATCTTTGATGCGCAGTTAGCATTCGTTTTCTGATGAATTCTAATGGCATTTTCCCTAAAAAACTTACAGCTTTTTCGCTAACATTCCTTTTGGGAATCTTTGTTGTTCTTTATATAATGAACAACAGGATCAATGATTTTGTGGAAACGTTCTATAAAGAAGAAATCCCTACACTGCAAATCTACAGCGCAGTTTCGCGTCTCATCGGTGAAAATCAAATTATAGAGCAATCAAAACTCCCCGATCAAGACCGGCTTAAAATGAATCATCTGGGAATCACCTTCGGTCTCGAAGAGCTCGAAAGAATTCTAGGATCAAATCCAGAACATATTAAAATATTTAAAGCTCCAGGTATTACACACTATCGAGACAGTAAGATCATTACCCCGCCTATACTTCAGACATTGAAAATTGATCTTCAAGATTCAATAGAAAGTTATTTAAAAATAAAAAAGCACCAATACGAAGAAAATAAAAAGCTTCAAAGCTTTATTTTTCTCTTTGGATTTTTAGGTCTCATTCTTTTCTTTGGATTTATGGCGTGGATCTACCGGTTATTTTTAAAGAATATGGAAAACCTCAAACTTGTTTCGGATAAACTTGAGGCCCAAAGAATTACCTCGGTCAACTCTGCAAAGATGGCTTCTTTAGGAGAAATGGCAGCAGGTCTTGCTCATGAAATTAACAATCCGCTATCGGTAATCATGGCCCGGGCCGAGATGGCCATTGATCTGATGGCCACTGGTCAGGCGACAGACGAGATTGTTATGAAGGCCCTCTCTAAGGTCTCAGAGATGTCTCAGAGAATTTCAAAAATTGTGACTTCAATGCGAAAGGCTTCACGGTCCAGCAATAGAGAATTGTCTAAAGTTAATATCCGAGAAGTTTTTGAGGATGTTCTCAATTTGTGTTCTCAAAATTTAAAAAACGAAAATATCGAATTGGACTTAGACATTCCCTATGAAAGTTTTGTGATGGGAGATTCAGGCCAAATCACTCAAATCATCATCAATCTAATTAATAACTCGATAGATGAACTAAAAAATAAAAATGGAATACGCAAGATTTCAGCCAATACTAGAATCCAAGATAATTTTCAATTGCTGAAAATTTCTGACAATGCTGGAATTATTCCCGCTGAAGTGAGGGAAAAACTTTTCACACCTTTCTATACCAGCAAAGAAGTCGGTAAAGGCACTGGCCTTGGCCTTAGCCTTTCCCTAAATCTTGCCAGAGATATGAAAGGGGACCTTTATCTTGATCCCTCTGAACTCACGACATTTATTCTAAAACTTCCCGTCTCTTAATGAAAAGATTAAGACTTTTTTTCGCCATCCTTTTATTATGTCTTTTACTTCCGATGTGGCGATTCATGGACATGATGGTTTTCTTTTACCCTCACGATGTGATTTATTCTGCCACTCTGTTTATAGTTTCACTTCTATTCATTGGAATTCCCCTCATTCTCATTAAGCCTCAGATCAAGCGTCTCTATATCTTATTGGGGTTCTTGCAACTGGCACTTTTAAGCTGGTACTCTGGCACCCTCTCTATCATGGCCACCAACACTCCAGAGTTTAATCATTGTGGCCAAATCACCTACACAGGTATGTTCTATCCCCTAAGATCAATTATGACTTACGCTCACCAAGATGATTTAGAAATTCGAAACCAGCTCTGCTGGCTTAGAAAAATGATTGTGCGACTTCCTTCAAGTTTTGAGTCCGATATCGAATATGAAACTGTTAAGAAGCTTGTGGATAACAAACTTCTTCTCCCAAGTTTTAAATTCCGCGTCTCGCTTCCTATGATCGCCTTTCTTCAAGGTTACATGCTCGCTAAACTTGAGATGAATAATAATCCCATCAAGCACATTCAAAGTGGAAAAGTGTTTCTTGATTCCATCCAACTCTGGCGTAGTCAGTACAGCTTTGAGATTCAAGAGCGCGAATACTCATGGTGGAACTGGCCACACTCAGCTTACGTAAGCTTTGAATACGGTCTGGTTGAGAGGAATTGGGAAAAGATCATTGATGGCATTGCCGCAGAGAGCAACTAGCTTGATCCCCTCATAACCCTATAATTTTTACTCACTCAAATAGGCCTTGAGACTTGTAGCAAATGGTTGCTACACATTGTATGCAGATTTCCCCCACACCAACTCAATCCTGAGTTATACATCGCTTATGGAAAAGCAAAGTCTCTACTACGTCATCAAACTGAAGGAAGATCTTTCGCAAAGGCAAAGACGATCCCCAAGTTATTCTCTTCGTGCCTATGCTCGCGACCTTAGCGTTCATCCAGCAACCCTAAGCCAAATCATGAATGGTAAGCGTCCTCTGCCTCTTAAGGATTCGGCCAATGTTGCCAGGGTCCTCAAACTTGGCCCTAAAGAGAGAACACTCTTTTTAGAGAGTATTCATAAACTTAAAGTGAACCTCGACGACATTGAAGTTGATCCTGAAGAGAATCGCCTCATGATCGACGAATCCTATTTCAATGTGATCGCCGAATGGGAGCATTACGCTGTTCTCACCCTGTTTGATTTGAAGGATTTTATCCCGACTCCAGAAGAGATTGCTCGTCGATATGGCATTACTGAGAACCGAGCGGATGTGGTGTTAAATAACCTCATTACTTGTGGGCTTCTTCGTCATGGCAAAAATGGTTTAGAAAAATCTCAGGCCTATGTGAGAACTACTGAGGATACAACCAGTGTGGCGCTTAAAAAGTCTCATTTAGAAACTTTAGAAATGAGCAAAGAAAAACTTGAAGAACTTGACGTCAATGAACGGGACTTCTCCTCGATGACAGTCGCGGCCGATCCCGAAAAAATGACAGAAGCTAAAACCATTATTAGAGAATTTAGACAAAAAATGTCTGCCCTTCTTAAAGATGGTGAAAAGACGGAAGTCTTTCAACTGGCGATTCAGTTCTACCCAATTACTAAGAATACGAAACATTAGGAGTTAATATGAAAATGATTTATCTGGCACTTGCTGCCTTCGTGAGCTTTCCTGTTTGGGCCGAAAAATTTCCTGTCGGCGCAGGTGGAGATGCTGTTGTATGTCGGGACAGTAGTGGAAAGATTACTTCGGCTGAAGCCTTGGACCACTATGAAGGAAGAGTTTACAGAAATATTCCCCATGTAACCTACCCTGAACTTTCTAATCGAGAATATTTCGAGCAGATGCATCAGCGTATTGAAATACTACTCTTAGAAAAGAGTGATTGGTTTCTAGAAAAAAGCGAAAAAATTGATTCGGCCATTAATGAGTTTAAACAAACTGGCAAAAGCAAAGATTTTGATTTTCTCTTCACTAATGATCAACTTATAAACTTTTCTGATTTTGAAAAAATTGTACCCGTTAAAGGTTGCAAGGTGGAACAGGCCATTCTCGTAAACACCCCAGTTCTCCCCAATGATCCCAGCTATTTAATTCGTGGAGAAATTATTCAGGCCTTGGATCAAGAAGGAATTCGAGGATTAATTCTCAATCTTCTCCTTATTGAACGAATCGAGAGGCGTTACGAGGGACATTCAGATGGTGGGTTAATGAATAAATTAACTTCTGAGACTGCTCGTTACATAAATCAAAAAATTACTTCAGTTAAACTCGAAAACTTATCATTTAATTTTTTTCGAACAAGTTTGACCTATGTCTATTATAGGCTTCGGAACAAACTAGGAATTTACTATACCTTTGGAAATTTTAAGCCCAAAACAATAGAGGGACATCTTTCCTATGAAAGCTGGGGAAATGCTTATGTTCTCAATGATGATGGATCCGTAAATGAAGCTCTTACTCTGAAGCATGGGTACGCAACCTTTAAACTTAATTACCAGGCCAAGATTTCACCTGGCACTCAATGCAGATACTCATGCCAAATTGAACTGCCTAAAGGGGGCAGCCTCAAACTGACCCATGAAAACGGAACAAAATATGATGTTATAATTAATGAACATGAAGAGAACAGTGGATCTCATAACAACAAGTTTAGTGCTGGGCCAGTAACAGTTACAGCTATTATTCCTTCTCAAATTAGAATCACCCTAGGAATTCTCAAGAAACCATTCGACCATGGAGAGCTTTCTTTCGGCGAGAAGCTCATATTCGACTCTATCAAAGCGAACGGCCGAAAGCATGAATCTGTTGTGCGAATCGGTCTCAATGAAAATAAAGAATGGGCCGTTTTACAAGATTAATAATTAACAGGAATTAATATGAAAACATTATTGCTACTTTTATGCTATCTCATTACATTGCCAGCTTGGTCAGGAAATGAAAAAGGAAACGGTGGTGATGCCATTGTTTGCCGCAATCAAGCGGGAAAGATTATCACTGCTGAACTTTTAGATATTTATGAGGGCCGTGTTTACCGACGTATTCCGCATGTTTATGATCAGGATGTTTCCAATGCCGAGTATTTTAAAACACTTGCAGGAAAGCTGAATTATTATGACACTCGAAAATATAAAGAGTTTGAATCAAATTCATTAAAGTTCCTAACTGCGGTCGAAGATTTTTTAGAATCTAGAGAGCAATCACAAATCGGATACATTTTCACAGATTCTCCTCTGATTGATATTCCGGACTCCAATCACTTAAGTCTACCACCTCATTGCCAAGTAGAGCAGCTTGCAGTCCGACTTAAACGACAGTATGAGGAAGACCCATACTTTCAAATTCAAGGTGAAATCCTTAAATATCTTTCAGAAGATAGCTTGAGAGGACTCATCATCCACGAATTGCTTTACCAAATCTTCTCCAACAATGAAGACTCGACCAAAATCCGCTATGCCAATCAAATCTTAACTTCTAAAAGTATTCATGAACTCGATTTTCTTACTTATATAACTGCTATGAAACCCCAGGATCGATTCTTAATCGAGCATCTTGACCAAGTGCTAGCAATGGACTCATTCAAGTTATTAAGCGAAGGAGATTTATTTTTCAGGACATATTCTTTTGATACTGCATTTATCTTTAAAGCTGATGGAACCCTTAATCTTGAAAGAACAAATCAAGAGGGTTGGAGTTCTCGATTTGAAATGGAAGTTTCCGAACATCCTCTAAAATGCAGTCCCAGAGCTGAGTATTCTGTTACAGATTCGAAAGGTAAGAGAATTATTTTCTATAATGCTAGGTCTGGAAAGCTCATCATTGATAGAGAAACAATGTCATATGGAAAATTTCTTCTTGAAGTGAGAGTCCAGGCAAAAGAAAAAAACTGTCCTGTGAAAACACTTGTAGTCAGTTTTGGAAGAAATACACTTTTACAGACAGATAATGCTAAAGCCGCAGTCGTTACCAAGAATCTTAACTTTAGTATTGGAGAGGATTTAAAAATTAGAGTTGATTAATAAAAACAAATAATGAGGCGTTAATCTAACCGCCTCATTTTTAAGTCGCTTCTTCGATCTCAACCATCAAGAACCCAGACTCCAATGCCTGACCTTCTTTCACATTGATAACCTTGATTGTTCCATCGGCTCCAGATTTAATTTCATTTTCCATCTTCATGGCCTCCAAAATCAAAACTGTTTCCCCTTTGGTCACTTTATCACCCACATTTTTCATGAGCTTCACAACTTTACCAGGCATCTGCGA
>CAMDDI010000075.1 GCA_945890905.1 Bacteriovorax stolpii | reverse complement strand
TAGAACTCACTAGTCCTAATGGTGATGAAGGATTTCCGGGCAATCTAAAGGCAGAAGTCCTTTATACTCTCACTGATGATAATGAATGGAAAATCAGTTACGAGGCTTCAAGCGATCAACCTACGCCCGTTAATTTAACCAATCACACGTACTTTAATCTCTCTGGCATGAAAAATAATACCATCCTCGATCACAAGATCCTGATCCATGCTGACCATATTACCAGTGTGGACCAAAACCTCACTCCTACTGGAGAGATACGAAATATTTTAAGCACAGAGATGGATTTCACAAAATTTAAGGCCATTGGACTTGATATTTCGAAGGTGCAAGAAGGTGGAGGATATGATCATAACTATGTATTAAATGATTTTGATAAAAGTCTCAAACATCAGGCCACATTGCATGATCCTCAGGGAGGAATTGAAATGAAAATTTTCACCACTGAACCAGGACTTCAATTTTATGCAGGCAATTTCCTTAAAGGAAATTTAATTGGTAAAGAGGGTATTATTTATGAGAAGAATGCAGGCATGTGCTTAGAGACCCAACATTTTCCAGATTCTCCTAATCATCCGCACTTCCCGAATACTATTTTGCGTCCAGGAGAAGTGTACCAAAGCCAGACGATCTATCGTTTTACCAGTTCAACTTGAACTTCAGAAGACTTTTGAATGTTGATTTGAGCACGGGTAGAAAAACTAAAAAGCAAAAGTGCAGCAATGGCCACTAGGGAAGATTTCATTCGACGTCCTTGTTTAATGAATTCTTATAAAGAATAATTTTTCACTCATCACTTTGTCTTTGTGTGTAAGAAGTTATGAGAACTATTGATCTCGTCAAATAACTGACAAGTCCTTCAAATCACTCTTATTTAATGTCAGGCTTTGTGAAGTTCTTTTTCCTGACAAAAAAGCTTCTTTCAAGGAGGATGACACTTCAACCCCGTTAAGGAGTCTCTCTTGGAAATGCGAAAGCTTGCTGAGCTTAAGGCCTCTAATCCCTATCTTCGTTTAGGAACAGATGTAACCGATCTAGAAAAATCCATTCAGACCCTTGGACTCATTGCTCCTTTAGTCATCTCTACCGATAATGTGATTCTAGCGGGTGCGCGCCGGTATCAGGCCCTTCTTAATTTGGGTTACACTGAAGTGGCCGTCATGGTCGTAGATAGAAATGATCTAGAGAAAGAATTAGTCTCAATTGATGAGAATTTAGTACGTAAAGATCTCTCAAAGATTGAAATTGAATCTCACCTTCGTCGAGCCAAAGAAATATATCAAAAACTCAATCCTCACGAAGAAACTGAAGAAAAAGAAGTTGTAGAAGAAGGTATTAAAAAAACCATTCTTCCAGCCGAAAAATTTCTTCATATGGTTTCAGAAAAAACAGGGCTCTCTCCCAAGCAAATTCATCAGGCCATTAATCGTGATGAGATGGCCTCAAATTATGTGAAAGAGGCCCGCCGTAATGGTGAATTGTCTCTCAGTCAAACCAATGAAATAGTCCGTCTGAATAAAAAAGATCAAGAAGCGGCTGTCGAACATGTCCGAGATTTACCAGTGCGAGAAATTAAAAAGTTTGTAAAAAAGGCACTCACAGATGGTGTCGATAAGGCAATTGCTCAAAGCCCTGCCGTTCCTCATCACAAAGAGTTCCTTGAAATTGATATGGGGCTCAAGCGCCTGATAAAGAAATGCAAGCAACTCCAGCTAGAAGGCATTTCGATGGAGGATTTTCCTGAAGATACCCAAGAGCTCTTCGCAGAGATCTCTAAATTTATTGAAGGTGAAGAGTTTGCCATTCACGCCAAAGCTTCAGAGAGATATATGGATTCGATTCAATAAGGAATAGAAATAATGGAAAATTTCTGGCGCAAATGCGGAAGTTGTAAAAAAGAAATTGGCTTCAATGTTGTTTATCAGGCCTGCAGTGTAAGCTCGTGCAGTAAGTTTGCCTATTGTTCTGTCGATTGCTGGGATCAACACAATCCAATTATGAATCATAAAAGTGCCTGGGCAGAAGAGCGCCGCTCTCCTCGCCAGCAGGACATAGTTCATGCAACTCCCGATGCTCCCCGTAGAATTATTGTGAACCAAACCTCGGCTTCTGCTAACGAACAAGAGGTCTTAATAGTTGCTTCAAAACTCAAACAATACATTAAAGACAAGTATGATATGAATACATCAGCTTCAGTGATGGATATACTTTCTCACCATGTGAGAAGACTAACTGATCAAGCTGTCAGTAAGGCCCAAACCGATGGACGCAAAACTCTCATGGATCGAGATTTTTAATTTAAGGATAATATGAATACTGCCTGCGACCTTTGTAGTTCCACCCAAGGCTTAACTCTCACTCAAGTGAGAACCAAAGCGTCAGTGACTGTATGTGAAAAATGTCAAAACGCCTTAGTATCCCAAGACTTTAGTGATCACCGCCACTGGCAATGCTTACATGAAGCCATTTGGAACGAGAAAACTGAAGTCAAAGTTCTATGCTACAAAATTTTAAGTTCTTTGAGGTCAGAGCCGTGGGCACAAGATTTACTGGATCAAATTTTGCTCGAAGAAGCAGATCTCAAATGGGCCCAATCCTCACTCGATAATGAACAAAGTGCAAATGACACCAAACCAACTATTGATAGTAACGGAGCCGTTCTGCTCGAAGGTGATTCAGTCACACTTATTAAAGATCTTGAAGTCAAAGGTGCAGGTTTTACAGCAAAGCGTGGAACATTAGTGAAAAACATTCGACTCACTTCGAATCCAGAACATGTAGATGCAAGAGTTAATGGAATTCAAATTGTACTAGTGGCAAAGTTTCTTAAAAAAATTTAATTAGAAAAAGTTAATATTGGCGGTGAGTGCAATATTGGTGCGATCCATTCGTATATCACTCGGGATGTACTGGATGTTGGGATACAAAAATATATCCCGCGAGAGAAGAATACCTAAACCCAAAGACTGGTAGACCTTTCTTTTTTCATATGTCCCAGATTCTTCAGAGCGAAGGTGTTGGTAGACAAAAGTTCCAAACACAGATCGAAAGTTTAGCTTATCATTAATTTCATATTCTACTGACGGGTAGAACCCAAAGATTTGATCTGTGAGTGCAGAGTTTTCTTTTGAGAAAGAGTAAAACTGCACGGCAATGTTTGTGCCATAAGAGAATTTTGTATCGGCCACTTGATGCATAAAGTTTTGTGATAGGTAGTAGTTACCTTGATATCCATCAAGCTTTTGTTGGTTGTTTGTAATCAGAGTGAGTCGGAGTTGAGTCACTGACTGAAAATAAGAATACTTATTTACATAAGTCCCTTTGAGCATCGGATCATTCAACGTGAGCTTCTGGTGATTTTCATCAAACTGATTACGAAGTTTTTTATTTTTGGTCTTAATTGAATCGTGAAAAGGTGTGGTCCAAAAAACTCCTGTGCTGCCTGTGATACTGAAAAGTTTAGTCACGCGGTAGCGAACACCAATATCTCCTGTTAAATTTTGCAAAGTCAGAGCATCGGCCCCTTTTACAATGTTGGGTCTTTGAGCGTCCTTAGGTTCGGCCAGTGATCCACCTTGATAAGTAAATCCAGTGGAGACACTCCATAAAGAAAGTGAACCCGTATCTGCACGCAAACGACGATTAGTAATAAGCTGATCAGCTTTATCCACAGTACTCACCGCATTTTTCTTGGGCGCAGACTCAGTGGCGGCAAAACTTGAGAGGGTAAAAAAGAGAGCGAGTCCGCATAATAAAGTCGATGCTACAGTGGCCATAAAACCCTCAAGTGTGTGAATAGTTACAAACACTTAGGCACCATCTAGACACCAGTGATAGAACACTTCTCGTACTAAGGGTTGGTATATCAAACAAAAGTTTAACCTACAAACAGTTTTTAAGGATTTGGTAAAAGTGCTCCACTTTTAAAGAAGCCCACTTCATGACTTCCCCCACTCATGGAGACAGTTGAGGCCTGACGATATGGAGATTGATCAAGGAAGACTGGACCACCAGACATGCCACCTTGAACTGAGCATTTAGAAGATACAGGACCTTCGTTTTCATATCTGCTCTCGCTCATGCGAGCAGAACATCGAAAAGAGAGAAAGGGTTTGGCGTATTCATGACTGGGATATCCCAAAATAGAAATATGCAAAATTGATGTTCTCTCTGATAAAAGCAAAGGAGAAAATAATTTGCGAGGTAATAAGTCTTCACCAAGTTCTAAAATAGTAGTGTCACTGCTAGAAAAAACTGCAGCAGTTTGAGGTTTAAGTCTGAAGTCTTGAAACCCTTTGTGAGTGAGTTTCCCCTGGTGAATTTCAAACTGATGGTTACGTAAAACTAAAAGTGTAGCGAGATCTTCTTTTTTTGTACGCAAGCAATGAGTGGCGGTCGCAATTTTAGTGGGTGAAATAAAACTTCCCGAACAGTGACTTACAAGTTCTCGATTGTAGGGATTCAATGGGTGACCTACTGGAACCACTGCGGCCTGAGATATGTTTGTAGAAGTTCTGCCCATTTCCGGATTGAAGCGCAAAATTTGAAAACTTTTATTAAGTAGCTCAACATAGGGAACAAGTTCAGGATGTTCATTGAAATTGACCTCGGAGAGATCAATCAGATCCCCCGCAACAAAATTTTGCTGGGCCAAAGCAGTAAATGATAAAAGCATAAGGACTAGATATTTCATGCTTCCATATCGGATATTTTTCAAGTGATCTTAAGTACTTCTAACGCACTCCAAATAAGGACCATTTTCCCTCACAAAAACCACTAATAGTGCTTAACATTTGCCCCGGGTTTTAACATACTTTCCCTTCAAGGAATTAAGCATGATCACAGTTGCTGAGGCATTGAAATTAATTAAACTGCATATGCCGGAGTTTGGATTCAGCGAGGCCAAGCTCGCCGACTTATCTGATGAAGTTGTGGCCCAAGATCTTATTGCTGACCGAGATTATCCTCCCTTTCACCGGGTGATGATGGACGGAATTGCAGTTTCTTGGAATGTATTCTCTGAAGGCATGCGAGAATTTAGAGTAGCAGGAATTTGTCCCGCCGGTGATCCACAAACAAGCCTAACAGATTTATCCACATGTCTTGAAGTTATGACAGGAACTCCACTTCCCATTGGATCAGATCTGGTGATCCCTTATGAGCACATTGAAATTAAAGATGGAGTGGCACGGGTTACTCAGGAAACTTCTCGCACTTATTTAGAAAATGTTCATTTGAAATCTAGTGACGCTAAAAAAGGTGATGTGCTTTTAAAATCGGGCCTTTCACTCAATGGCCCCCACTGGGGGATTGCAGCATCGGTGGGATACGCCAGTATCAAAGCTTTAAGGAAACCTCGGATAAATATAATCTCAACTGGGGATGAACTAGTGGCCGTTGAAGATCAACCTCTGAATCATCAGATTCGCAGATCCAATGCCTATGCACTCAAGGCTTCACTTAAGCTTCATGGCCATCATGAAGTTGAGCTCTCTCACCTCTCGGATGAGACCCAGGCCATTGAAGCTCACTATCTGGCAGAGTCTCAAAAATTTGATCTGATGATTTATTCTGGCGGAGTTTCAAAAGGAAAATTTGATTTTCTTCCTTCAACATGGAGGAAGCTTGGAGTGACAGAAATTTTCCACGGTATTTCTCAGCGGCCGGGCAAACCTCTCTGGTTTGGTGTGGATAAAACAACCAAGACAACTATTTTGGGCCTTCCAGGAAATCCTGTATCAAGCCTAGTTTGTTTGCATCGCTATTTTTTAAGTAGCCGAGAGATTTGGGCAAAGCTGACTGAAGAGATTATCTTTAAGAAAGATCTCACTTATTTCATGCCGGTGAAAATGACTTTCACTTCCGAAGGAACACTCCTGGCAACTCCGCTGAAAATAAAAAACTCTGGGGAATTTTCAGCTCTGGCCGAAAGTGATGGTTTCATCGAACTTCCTCAAGACCAATCTCTCTTCAAAGCGGGAGAGGCTTTTCGCTTTCATCCGTGGAGGGCGATTTGAAAGAACTCATTGATGCTCACGGACGCAAAGTGAGAAAACTCAGACTTTCCCTAACCGATAAATGCAATTTGCGCTGCCACTACTGCATGCCAGTGGAAGCCACTTTTATGAGTGAAGAAAAATATCTGGCAGCTGATCAATACGTAGAAGTTATTCAAGAGTTATGTGACTATGGTTTAGAAGAGCTTCGCTTAACTGGTGGAGAGCCACTTCTTCGAAAATCATTTAATAAAATCATTCAATCACTCGCTAAACTCCCTCTCCAGAAAATTGGTCTTACTACCAACGGCATTCTTCTAGACAAGCATCTGGAAGTCTTGCGGGATAACCGCGTTCACCACTTGAATGTGAGCTTAGACAGTCTTGATGAGAAGATTTTTCACAAGATCACTCACGGCAATTATCTCAAGCGAATTTTGAAAAATATCGAAGACGCTCAAAATATGGGTCTGCAAGTAAAAATCAATGTCGTGGCCATGCGTGGAGTGAATGATCACGAGCTTTTTGATTTTGTGGAATACTCCCGTCAGACTGGTCTTGAAGTGCGCTTTTTAGAAATCATGCGCATTGGTTTTGCCCGGGAAAAACAAGAGCAACAATTCATTGAAGCTCGCGAGATGATTGCTCACCTTAAAACTCGCCACGAACTTAAAATCATCACTAAAGAGATAGACTCCACATCGTTTAACTATCTCTTGGATAACAACGCTCAAATTGGCTTTATCGCCTCTGAATCTCAAGCCTTCTGTGGACAATGTTCACGCTGGCGCCTCTCGGCTGACGGAATCATGCGGGCCTGCCTCTTAAAAGACGATGGCCTTGATATTAAAAATACAACCTCTCTAGAGCGAGAGACCATTTATCAATCTCTTCTGGGAATGAAACCCAATCTGCGTCCTGCAGAAGTGACTCATTTTATGAATGCGATTGGAGGATAAAAATGCTGACTCATATTGATCAAAACAATCAACCGACGATGGTGGATGTGACAAATAAAGCAATAACGACTCGTGTAGCGCGCGCCCAGAGCTTGGTTCAATTACCAATTGAAGTGAATCAATTCATGCAGGGTGATGAACTCGTACTTAAAAAAGGTCCAGTCTTTCAGACCGCGATTATCGCTGGAACCATGGCCGCCAAGAAAACTCACGAGATTATACCTTTCTGCCATCAGATTCCAATTGAGAGCTGTAAGTTTCAAATCTCGATGGATGCTAATCTCTTGGTCACAATTAATTGCGAAGTGAAGACGACTTTTAAAACCGGTGTAGAGATGGAAGCTCTTCACGGGGCCATGAGTGCGGCACTTACCATTTATGATATGGTGAAAGCTGTTTCTCACAAAATTGAGATCAGAGAAACTAGGCTCGTCAGTAAAACTGGTGGCAAGCGCTCAGTTTTGGATCGTCCGACTTATGGGATTGTTCTCACCGGTGGAAAAAGTGAGCGCATGAAGCGAGATAAGGCACTGATCTCGTACAAAGGTATGCCACACGCTCAATACATTCATGATCTCCTTAAGAACGTATGTGATGAAGTTTATTTCTCGGCCCGCAAGGATCAATGGATTGGTACGGCACTTGAGCACTATCCTATCATTCAAGATACGGTTGAAGGCCTCGGACCGATTGGTGGAATTTTATCTGCTTTTGATAAACATCCCGATGCAAACTGGTTTATTGTGGCCTGCGACCTAGTTCACTTCAATCAAAAAACTATTGATCTCTTGCTTTCAAACTACAACCCTCAATCAATTGCTACGACCTATAAAAACTCCGAGAAAGGTTTTCCAGAACCACTCTGCGCTCTTTATACACCTGAAGCTCGAGCAGTTTTCGCTGAGGCCCTAAAAAACAACATCACTTGTCCGGTAAAAGTTCTTCGCAACTCGACTGTTCACTCCATTGAGCAATCTGAGGGAGTAAATCTCACGAACGTAAACACGGTTGAAGAATTTGCAGAGGTTCAAAATGAAATCCATTAATGTGCAGTATTTCGCTCTTCTGCGCGAAGAAGCCGGTATTGAGAAAGAACAGATAAGTGTTGATTGCAAGACCTATGGTGAGCTCTATCAACACCTGCAATCAAAACATAAATTCACTCTCCCCATGGATATGATCCAGGTCGCTGTGAATGATGAGTTCTCACTTCTAAACCTTGAGATCATGGACGGGGCGAGAATTGTCTTCATCCCACCAGTAGCGGGGGGATAAAATGTTTAACCTCACCTCAAATTCCATTTTGCGTGACGATATGATTGAGACGCTTAAGAATGACAAAGCGGGAGCCTTAGTTGTGTTTGAAGGCTGGGTTCGCGATCACAATCAAGGCAAGAAAGTTTCTTCGCTTGAGTATCAAGTCTACGAAGCTCTGGCCCTTAAAGAAGGGACGAAGATCCTGCATGAGGCCAAGCATAAATTTAATCTCCATAAAATCATCTGCACTCACCGCTTCGGTCATCTCCTTTTAGGAGATAGTGCTGTTTGGGTGGGAGCCACGGCGACTCATAGAGATGACGCCTTCAAGGCCACACGCTTTGTGATCGATCAGATCAAGCATCGCCTGCCGATTTGGAAGAAAGAACATTACGTCGACGAGAAACCTCAATGGGTTTTCTGTCGTGATCATCATACTCATGTGCATTTTCACGAGGATGATTATTATCAGAAGCAGGCGAAGGTGACGAGTCAGGAGCTTTTGAAAAAGTCGAATGTTTTGGTTGTAGGTGCAGGTGGGCTTGGTTGTCCGGTTTTAACCGCTCTCTCCAGCGCGGGTGTTGGACATATTGATGTGGTGGACTTCGATACGATTTCCATTTCAAATATTCATCGCCAACCACTCTACTCTCCCGAAGTTGTAGGAGAGAAGAAAGTTACTGTCGCCAAAAATAAACTCGCAGCTCTTAATCCCTTCATCCATGTACACGGACATGATGCCAGAATTGGTTCAGAGAACGTTGAACGCATGATCCAAGGAAAAGATCTCATCCTAGATTGCACAGATAATCTTGAGACGAAGTTCTTGCTTCACGATGCATGCTTTAAACTTCGTATTCCTTTGATTTCTGCGAGTATCTATCAGTTTGAGGGACAGATGCGGACTTTTGTTCCAAGCCAAGGGTCTGGATGCTTAAGATGCACTCACGCGACAACTCCTGATGATTCGAAGTTGGGAAATTGTAATGACTTCGGAGTTCTTGGATCAGTAGTAGCTGTGATGGGAAGCATTCAGGCCAATGAAGCGATTTTATTTCTCACTGAGAAGAAAAATAATACTCAAACTGAGACTTTCTATTTTAACTTAAAAACACTCTCACAGATGAAGATCAAAAATCTCAAAAAAACTGATTGCCCAACTTGCGAAGGCAATGTTGAAATTGAGGCGGATGATTTAGAGATTGATACGAGCATGCTTCATCAGATGGATGCACATCTGGTGGATGTAAGAGAGATGAGTGAAGATTGTCTCCGTGCTTTCACGAACGCTTCCAAACCCGTGGTTGTCTATTGTCATCGTGGCATGAGAAGCAAACGCATGGTTAAAGAGATGCGGACTCAGGGTTTTGCTCATTTCTATTCGCTCAAAGGTGGAGCATGCTCACTTTAGCTCTATCGTTTTTAGTGATCGCCCTTCTCTACTCTACAGTCGGGTTTGGTGGAGGGTCCTCCTACATTGCCATACTTGCAGTTGCGAATGTGGTGTATACGATGATTCCGAAGATCTCGCTTCTTTGTAATTTGGTTGTAGTCTCAATAGGCTGTTATCAGTTTTATAAAAATGATCTGCTTTCAAAAAAACTTATTCTGCCCTTTGTTTTAAGTTCAGTGCCAATGGCATTTTTAGGTGGGCTATACCCCATTAAAGAAAAGACCTTCTTTATTCTTTTGAGTGTGAGTTTGATTCTTTGTGGAGTTCGTCTGCTTTTTATCAAGGACAAACAAGTTAATGAAGTGAAGGTCCCTTCAAACGGCGTCTCCCTTGCCTTGGGTGCCGTGCTGGGACTTTTATCAGGAATGGTCGGAATTGGTGGTGGAATTTTTCTCTCGCCGATTCTGATCAATATGGGATGGGCGCGGTCAAAGGATGCCGCAGCGGTGTCGAGTATTTTTATTCTTTTGAATTCACTCGCAGGTCTTGGAGGTCAATTTACCAAGGATCCGACGTTTGTGGATTTTGGGACTTACTTCCCACTATTTATTGCTGTCTTCGTGGGTGGGCAAATCGGCTCTCGCATTGGGACGCATTCGAAAGTTTCTTATCGCATGATTCAAGTTGGCACTGGGGTGCTGACATTGTTTATCAGTGGCAAGTTGCTTTTGAAAGTCATTGTATAAAGTAAGATTATTTTACTTCAATGATAAACTGCTCTTTGGGACGACGAACTTTCTTGAGATTCGCTAACCAATCTCCACTCGCCTCTCGGTAGCCAATGGGAAGCATCACCGCACTTCTGAGCCCTCGGGCCTTAAGATTTAAAATTTCATCAACCGCTTTTGGATCAAAACCCTCCATCGGAACAGAGTCGACCTTTTCTTCCGCACAGGCCACCATCGCCATGGATAAACCTATGTAGGACTGTCTGGCCGCGTGCTGAAAACTATCTTCTGGATTTTTTTGTGGATACTCTGCAAGAAGTTTTTGGCGGTAAGCTTCCCAACCAGCATTCCTAAATCCTCGCTCATCATTGACTAGGTCAAACATCCCATTGATTCTATCAACCGTGTAGTGATCCCAAGCTGCAAAAACCAGCAGATGCGAACACTCAGAAACCGTAGATTGGTTCCAGGCCACGGTTTGAATTTTATTTTTTATTTCCTGATTAGTCACAACTAGTACTTCAAACTGCTGAAGACCACTTGACGTGGGTGCTAACCTAGCGGCTTCAAGGATGATATCCACTTTTGCCTGAGGCACGATTTGCTTATTCATTTTTTTTGTAGCGTATCGCCAGTTGAGGGATTCGATGATGCTCATATTTTCTTCCTTCGATGGTGGGGAGATCATAAAAGGTTTAATCAGGTTATGGGTATAAAAATAAATAATTGTCTAAGAGATTTCTGAACATGCGAGGCAACAAACATTAGGAAATGTTCATCTATTGGCGTTAGTTCTAGGAATGTTCAAAATTTTATTCATACTCTTTTTTTATGAGGCAGTCATGGCGCAAAATATGTCTCTTCCAAGTAAAAACGTCTTAGGTCAGGCATTAAAAAAATGCTGTGATTCTCCCAAGACCGACTTCTACAGAGATGGCTCCTGTCAAACTGGGGCCCATAAGTTTTAGTAACTCCAAATGATCGATTAGATCATCTTGTGTACGAGATCGAGAATTAAGATACCAAGTATGGAACTCTTCGGTCTGAATCAAAACCCACACACAACATAAATCCAAAAGCATATTCTCTTAAGGGCATATAACGTTGCTTTTGAATGAACTTTTGATGACTTGTACTCATTTAAGTCTTTATTCGACGGATCTTAAGGAACAATCTAAGATATTTTTTCAAACTTGATAGACTCGCAATTAATAAAGGCACTTCCTACCGCCCTTAATCTCCCCTCATTTCCCTGCTAAAATCATCAAGTGAGAACCACTCTTTCCACTCTTTTTATCGCCTTCTTCCTCTTCTCCCTGATGACTTCAGAAGCCTTCGCTATGTTGTGTGAGCAAAATTCATTTCCCGAAATCGGAAACGGCCAACTCATTCAATACCTGACCGAACCACGCGACAGCTGTACTCCACTTCAACCCGGCCAGACCCGCAAACAATCTGGTCAGCCTCGTGGCGGTGGTGTGGAAACTGAATACGTTATGGAGCGAGACAGTCGCGGTGATTATCACGCCTCCCTTGCTCTTGAATTTCCCAATTCTGCACATGCTGCTGAAGTAGAACAACGGGTGAGGACTTGTCTTCAAACTTTGGCCCCGTATTTATCAGGACCCGATGGTCATAAATTAGAAATTAAACTATTAAATCAAGAGCAACTCAATCGCCTCCCACCCAATCTGCGACCTGAAATTCGCCCCATTGATGTAGTGAGATATGGACGCGCTAATTATCAAGCCTACCCAAACGATATCACATGCCCAGAAATTCTCCATGAAGTGATGCACTTATTTGGCCTTAATGATGAGTATTATGAAAATGAACATCTTTACTGCCGCCCTGTAATGGAAGACTCATTGATGGTGAGTGAAACAGCTTTCACAGAGAGTGTGATACCTACCCAAATCAGATGTGACTGCACAGGAATAACTTGTAGAAGTATTATGAATTCTGGAAATCAAAGATTAATTGATGCTTACACAGCTCAAGATATTCCAACTTTAAAGCAGGCCTGTGAATGGTCAGAAAGAGTCGTCACTTCTTTATCAGCTCCAACATTTGTGGCCAATGGACCTCGAGGCTGGAATGTTCAAAGAGACCGCGTGATGCCTTCGGCCTCAGCTCCTTATTATGAGATTCGCCGTGGCACCAGTGCATGTCGTTGCAAGGCCACTGATAGGTATTGCCTGGAGTACAGACGAGGTGATCTGCAACGCTCTCGTGCCGTCCATCAAGTCAAAGCCTTCTGTCCTTTTGGTGCACCATTATTAGAAAGAAAATTTGTCTCTGCAACAACTCCAGCAGGCGTGGATGCACAAGGAATTTACTCCTTTCCGATTCCCCAAGGCCGCAATCGGAGTCTACTGCATCCTAATCAATTTAGATTGGTGATAGGTGGAAACTGCCCGAATGCTTCCCCCAATTACAGAACGTGTTCGAATTTTGCCAACACTCTTCCTAATCCAAGCTGTGAAACGCCAATGGCCTGTTATGATCCTCGTTATTATCTAGGAACTTCCCACTAAAACAAAAAAGCCCATCAACATGGATGGGCTTTTTTGATCGTCACTCGCGGCGTTTACCAGGTTCTACCAAAGTAAGAAACCTCGAAGACTGATGATGATTCTACTCTTAATGATTTTTTTCAAAACAACTTTAACCTTGCTTTTACCTTAAGCCCCAATCACGGGGGAAATTTCTCAAACAAAATTGCTTCCGCCACTAAAAGCGCGTTAGTTTTAGGCTCTGAGTTTGCACATCAATTCTTGTAGCAACAACTCATATGGAGGATTTATGAAACAGCAAAATCTTGACAACAAACCTGATCAAGGTGGTGGTGCCAACGCTAATCAAACAGTGAAGAAACCACTTCACTCTCCCAACAGAAAAGAAGAGAGCTCAGGCAAAGCATCTCAGAAATCTCAGACTCCTGTTAAGAAATAAGAAGAAAAGCCCATCTTTCCGATGGGCTTTTTTTATTTAAATCCAATTCATTAAAGTATTGAAACCTGACTAAATTGGCTAAACAATTAGGCACTAGGTAGTTGTTTCTCTCATATCAATGCGCCTGAAAATCTGCGATAATGTATCAATCCCCGGTCCCGCCCCGATTCTTG
>CAMDDI010000074.1 GCA_945890905.1 Bacteriovorax stolpii | reverse complement strand
TGATCTTTGCGGGCATTGGTAAATGTATTTAAACTTTGCTCATAAATATCTGGGGCGTAGGTTTTGAGCTCATCAAGAAAAGTTTTAGCTTTAAAGCAGAACATCCCTGAATTCCAGAAATAGTTTCCAGCTTTAACATAGGTGGATGCTGTTTCTGCGTTAGGTTTTTCTTTAAAAGATTTTACATCGTACTCGGAAGCTTCAATGTAGCCATATCCTGTTTCAGCGTAGTGAGGCTTAATTCCAAAAGTCACGAGTTTACCTTGTGTTGCAAATTCGCAAGCTTTCTTCACAGCATTTTCATAATCATCTTGTTGAGCAATAAGGTGATCTGAAGGAACGACTAATAAAATTTCTTCAGGGTTTGCTGCCATCGCTGCCATAGCAATGGCAGGAGCTGTGTTGCGACCCATAGGCTCAAGAATAAAAGTACGAGGCTTGGTGGTTTTTGTTTCTTCAAGTTGATCAAGACCCATAAAATATTGTTCTTGATTAATAATGATAGAAAATGAGTTGGCGATACTTTCATTTCTCTTCAAAGTTTTTTGAAAGAGAGATTCTTTATCAAAAAGCTGAACAAATTGTTTTGGGAATAATGTTCTTGATACCGGCCAAAGTCTTGTACCAGAACCTCCGCAGAGGATTACCACTTGCATTCAGATCTCCTTGAATGAAGATAATCTTAACGGTGTTTTAAATTTTAGGAAATACCCAATGTGAGGGAAGCGACAGTGAAATAGATGAGTAGTCCAGTTATGTCCACAATTGTGGTAATGGCTGGACTGGCCACGACGGCCGGATCTCCCCCTAATCGGCGAACGATTAATGGAAGTGCCGCGCCAATAACGGCAGATGTAACAACCTGGATGGCAATGGCCACAGAAATGATAATGCCGATATAACTCATGCTAAAGCCTTCAGGCAGTAGTGAATGAAAAGAGAGGAAGGCAATTTTTAAATAGGTAAGGAGGGCAACACAAATAGAAAGCATGAATGAGATCTTAGTTTCTTTAAAGATGATTTTTGCCCAGTCTTTGTCGTCAATCTCTCCCAAAGAAAGGGCACGGATAACAACTGTAGCCGCTTGTGAACCAGTATTACCACCAGTTGCTGCCATCATTGGCATGTACATCGCAAGAATAATAAAACTCTCTAGAACACCTTGATGTTCATTGATGATCATCCCTGAAATAATTCCCACTGCAGCTAGCGAAACTAGCCATACCACACGTTTTTTAAAATGGTGAAAAGAAGAAGTGAGAAGATAATCATCATCATCTTCTGAGGGCATGATCCCCATAATTTTTTCAAGATCTTCAGTGGCCTCACGCTTGATAATATCAATGGCTTCTTCATGAGACACGATTCCTACAAGCTGACTTAAAGAATTTAAAACAGGAATTGCAACAAGGTCATAGCGTTCAATTTTTTGCGCTACTGATTCTCGGTCTTCATTAACTTCTGCATAGACAAAAAATTCGTTAAGCATCTCGAGAACTTTATCTGTCGGATCATGCATCACAAGATCTTTAAGGGTAACCAAACCTTTCATTACCATGGAATGATCTACAACGTAGATATAGTAAATCATATTGGTGGAAGGAGCATCTTTACGAATTTTTGCGAGTGCCTCTGCTGCTGTCATATCAGCAAAAATTGTGGCAAAGTCCGTATTCATAATTCCGCCCGCCGTTTCCGGAGGATAAGCAGAAAGAATGATTACATCTTCGCGAGTTTTCTTATCTAAATAGGGGAGTAATTCAATTTGTTCTTCTTTAGAGAGCCCTTGATACAAGTCGGCACGAATATCAGAGAAAACTTGTCCGAATATTCTTGCGAAGGTTCGGCGGTCTAGGGCCTTAAATAGTTTTAATTGTAGATCATGGGTAAAATCAGAAAAAATCCTTCCCTGATCTTCCATGTCAAGTTTCTTGAGATACCGGATAATATCTTCCATGGGCTTGTCTTCCATGAATTCGGCTACATCCATGGTTGGCAGTTCTTCAAACATTTCCACGAGCTCTTCAGTCTTTCCTTGTTCGGAAAGATCTTGCAGTAGATCCTGATGCTCTGGCTCTGGAGTTTGATTATTTTCTTCCATAAATAAATAGTAACTTACGCCAGCACTATTACCTAGATTAAAAGTTTTCCCCTTTTATTTTCCGGGATAAAAATAAATATGCAGTTTAGTATTAAGAAAACCATATTAATGACGATCAGATATATGGGTTTTAAGAAAAAGGTACCATGAGCAATATACCAGTAATAAAATTTACTTTTAAGAAGGATTGGAAAGCTTTATCAGAAGCTCTTCTTAGTAAAACTCCTTTTACATCAGAAGATTTTACATCTGCTAACGAACTGGCTACGTATCTTTCAACAGTACCTGGTTGCCTTGTATTTGCCTCACTTGAAGAAAAAGAAGATCTCATTCAGCTCGCGACCCTCGTTAAGGTTGCAAAAAAAGTCGCTAAAGATACTGTCCTCAAAGTCGTCGTAGTAAATTTTTCAGGAAATAAACAATTCGAGAAAGCGATCCAGAAACTGGGTCTTCTTGACGTTGTAGAGCCTAGTATTAACACTAAAGGTTTACGCTTTAAGATTGATTTCTATATGAAGTCCATCATCGGGCAAATGAAGAGCAATACTGCTAACAGTGAAATGAAAACTGTGAAAAGTTCAGATGCTAAAAACGCTGACAAAAAAGTTGTGAGTGACCAGACTCCTAACTGGCTTGATCCCATGGACTGCGAAGACGATATCTGGTTGCTCAAAAAAGAAATTGATTGCAAGAAAGTCTTAGGCCGCTGGTTGATTCGCCTTACCGGTCCTGGTCCTGGTGTCGCTCAATGGGCCGATATTAGAGGAAAAACTAACGCCTGGAAATTTGAGTTTAAAGCAGATGAGAGACAGAACTTTATCAATGGCTCAGGAACTTGGTATTTCCAAGGTGATATGAAGCCGGAATTTGTTTGGAAAGAAAACGTATGGCTCTTAACTGGAAGCTCATTCGAATTATTCTATTATGAGAATGAAAAGAAAATTCCTCGCCTTTGTCTGAAAGATAAAGTGTTGGAGTTTTGCAAAAACTCGGAATATGCCAAGACTAAAGAACAATTAATCATTGAAAGTTTTGATAAAGAACATGTCTTCAAAAAAGACGCAGATAAGATTAAGACGAATGCTGAAATTGAAGGTGAAGCTGCTGACCGCTTCAGTAATCTTAAGGGCAAAGGTAAGACTGATCATATTGAACAGGGCAACCTTGAGGGTGAAACTGACGGTACTGACAACATCGACTCAAATCCTATGTCTATGGACGTTAATCCTAATGACAACAAACTAGGTTCGCCGCAATTAAGTCATAAAAGCAGTAATGATAAGCTCGATGCAAATTGGGATGGGAAAAGTTCCACAGATGCAATCAATAATCGTGGCCTGAATGCTCCTGTCGGTGGCGCACATAAAGAAGGTGCTCTCCTGGATATGGATAATAATAAGAGTGAGCACCAAACTTATTATAAGGGTCACAACGAAACTGAAAAATTCGAAGCTAAGGAACTCAATAAAAATAAGTATCAAGAGAACGCCAAGGGTCCAGTCAGTGGCAAAACTTCTACTGACCATATTCCGAAATTCTACAATAAAGA
The DNA here is from genome assembly GCA_945890905.1 of Bacteriovorax stolpii. Lineage (GTDB taxonomy): Bacteria > Bdellovibrionota > Bacteriovoracia > Bacteriovoracales > Bacteriovoracaceae > Peredibacter. Next base: position 9,823 of record CAMDDI010000074.1, on the reverse strand, counting down.
AGGCGAACAAATTGATCGTGATCCAAATCCTGAAGTGGGTAAGGATGATAATTATGGTGGTAAGAGTTCTACAGATAAAATTGCCACTCACTATGGAGCCGGTGGGCCTAGAGATCCTGTAGAAGGTAAAGAAAAAGCTGATCCTGAAGAATCAACACTTTCACCAAAAGCTTCCAAAGAGCGCCAGGAAAAAGAAAGAGAAAGTAACCCTGAATCCGAGTTATCAGACAAACCTCTCTCAGGTGCTAGTTCAACTGAAAAACTTAAATCACACTACGGTCATGGTGGAAATGGTGAAACATCAGAAGAAGAAAAAAAATCAGGCCCAATGGCCGGAGCGAGCTCTACAGATAAAGTGGCTTCTCATCTTAGGTCACCGAATAGCAAAAAAAATCAGTCTAGTGAAGAAGATTCATTTGAGGCTTCTGAATTTATTAACCAAGAAGCTGAATTTAGCGGCGATTCACTAGATCAGGATGATTCTGATAAAATTGATCTTGATGAAGTTGAAGAAGATGGTGTTGTGGTCAATCACCGCAACCAAGAAAAAGTTAGGACAGAAAAGACAAAATCTGAAAGAGTGACTAAAGAAGCTAAAGTTAAAGAAGAGAAATCAGCCGGTGCTGATGTTATATCTTTATCTGAAGCTCGTGAAAAAAATAAGAAGCAACAGTCACCAGCTCCGGAAGTAGAGAAAGATATTCGAATAATGATAGAAGATGCGAAAGTGACTTCTGTCCTCAGTCAGGGGGCGGTTATGGTTTCATGTCACCTGGAAGATTTTTTTGACAATACATTGATTTTTACCACAGGTAAGTCAGCACTTTTGAGTCAGCAACAAATTAAGCTTGAAATGAAGTTTAATTATCAGAAAAAGCTTTCTGAAATCGCCATTGAAGCTTTTGCAAAAAGTATAGAAAATGATGAAGAGGGTAATCAATTCATCATAGTTGAAATGCAAGACAAAGATGTAGCGAATGTTACTTCGTTTATGAAGCTCTATGAACTTCGCCAGGTTAATATTGATCTTTTCCTTAGAAAAGCTAAGGGGTTATAAATGAGAAGAACTCATGGATAAAAAACTAGTCTTCAAAGAATACGTTGCGAATAATGAAGTTCTTATCGTTGATAAGAATCCGAGTTCTCGTAACCGTTTATTGAAGATCATGGTTGATTTAGGCTGTAAGCGTACAAGTATTCATTTGGCCGGTACCATGCATGAAGCTGAAGAGTTTATGAACACTAAGAATCTGGGAGTTGTTCTTTCAGATTATTTTATTGGCGGTGGTTCTGGATTTGATCTCTTTAAGATGATCCGTGCAAAATTCCCAGATAAAAAAGAACTCTCTCTTGTTTTGGTAACTGCTAACATTTCCCAAAGTGCTGTAGCAAAAGCCGCTGAAGAAGATGTGGATTCATTTATAATCAAGCCCTATACAGTTCAAAGTATTCAAGAAAGTTTACTTGCAACAATTTCTGCGAAAGTTAAACCTTCTGAATATATTATGAAAATTGAGGCTGCGAAATTTTTAATAAACGATGGTAACTATGCTCAGGCCATAACGGATTTAAAAGCAGCGGCTAAGCTTCATTCAAAACCCGCTCTCGCTCTATTCTATATTGGGCAAGCTGAGTATCTGCTTAATGAAGCGAATAAAGCGACAGGATCTTATAACGCTGGTCTCGAGTTCAATAGCATCCACTATAAGTGTCTAGTGGGTCTATACGACATCTATATGAAAGATGAAAAGTTTCAGCAAGCTTATCAGGTTGTAAAAAAAGTTGCTAAATTTTTCCCGGCCAACCCAGATCGTTTAACTCAGATTGTCCATTTGGCCATTCGCACAGAAAATTTCCAGGACATGGAGTTTTACTATGAGATCTTCACCTCATTAGATGAACGTAGTGCAACTGTAAAAAACTACATTGGTGCAGGTCTGTACGTTTCTGGTAAGCACTGTATGATGCAAAAAGACTTTGAAACTGCAGCTCTCTACTTTGATCACATTGCTGTTTCTTGTTCTGAATTTACTAAATTTATCCGCGCTATCATTAAAGTATTAGTAGAATTTGATCAGGGTCTTGAAGCTGAAAAATTCTTAACTCGATTCCCTGTAACTGCTTATGAAGAAGAAGACTACCTTGTAAGTGACTTCTTGATTACTTCCAAATTGGCACAGGATCCTCACAAAATTGTGAAGGTCGGTATGGATCTTTATAATCGCAAAATCCGCGACTATGAATGCATGAAAATCCTTCTCCATGCATTGGAATCCATTGGATATAAAGAAGATCGTATAGCTCCGTACCGTGCAGAAATGTTGGCCCTCTGGCCGAACAAAACTGCAGCATAGCTGATTCTTAACGTCTGATACTCCCCCAACTTAATCTTACCTCTTAGTCCATTCCTTTGACTTTATCATGCTCATTTGATGTCCTTAGATGAATTCTGAACATCGCAAAGGAGTGTGACATGTTTAACTGGAAAGGAAGCCTTCTTGCCTTAAGTCTTGTGAGTGGCGCTGCAATTGCAGCCGAAGCCCATATTGTAAGATTTGATCTCACTGATTCAATGAAGACATTTTTGAGGGCCAATGAATTTGACATTACTGGTGTAAACTATAAAACGATGCAAATCGAGGCACTTCTTACGGATGAAGAGTTAGATTTAATTAAACAGCAAAAGGCCAATATCAGATTTAGTTATCCACAGAATTTGGCTGCAGCTCCGTCGCAAGAATATAAAAACCCACAAGAAATTGAAGATTTCGTTCACGAAGTTCATGCTAAGTACCCTGATATTACCGAAGAAAAAGTTATTGGAAAATCTCTAGAAGGTCGCGATATCTGGGCCATTAAAATTTCTGACAATGCCAAACGAGATGAAATTGAGCCCGCTGTTTTAGTAAATGCTATGCACCACGCTCGTGAAGTGATGACTCCAGAAATTACCACAGATATGATTGATTATCTAACTAGTAACTATGGTCAAGATCCAGAAGTGACTAAATGGGTTGATAGTTATGAGATCTGGGTTATTCCAATGTTCAACCTTGATGGTAACAATAAAATGTGGACCGAGAATTCCATGTGGAGAAAGAATACTCGAAATGGTTACGGAGTAGATCTTAACCGCAACTATCCGACGGGTTGGAATTCTTGTAAGGGTTCTAGTGCCAATACTGGAGCACAGGATTATCGAGGAACAGCTCCAGCTTCTGAACCTGAAACTCAGGCGATGATGAATTTTGTAGCTTCAATTAAACCAGTTTTTGATATCTCTTATCACTCATATTCAGAAATTGTGATTTATCCATTCGGATGTCGCCCAAATAAGACGCCTACAGGTCAAGCCGTTGAATCAATTGGACAAGAAATTGGTAAGAAGCTTGATTATAAGCCGGGTACGGCATGGGAGCTTCTCTACAATGCTGATGGTGGGGATATCGATTGGATGTATGTTGAGCAGCAAGTTATCCCTTTTGTGATTGAAGTGAATTCGGATTGGGATGGCTTTCACCCTGATTACAAAAAAATGCGTAATAAAACGGTTCTTCGTAATCGTCCGGGATGGATGCATTTGCTCACGCGCTTAGAAGGACCAAGTCTTCAAGGTATTGCACCTAAATCTTACTCTATGATTAAAATCTTTAAAGCAGGCGAGAAAACCGAAGTTCAGTCGTATAAGATTAATCCAGACGGAAGCTTCTATGTGATTTTGAAAGAAGGCAATTATGATTTCTCTTTTGAAGGATCAGCATCAAGAAAACTCTCAAATATGTCTGTGAAAAGTAAGTCAGTAGTTAAGTTCTAAGATTTTAGATCTTTTAGGGCCTCTTGGAGGCCCTTTTTTATTTTCATCTCATCATCAAGTTCAACTTCAGTTAAAATATTTTTTTCGGGAAAACATGCAATGGCTATGCCTTCAGAACATTTACTTAAACATCCGCTGCGGTAAACTTTGATATTTTCTTTATGATGCTCTTTTGCCCATTTTTTCAGATTGCTTGTAAGTTCTCTAGAGCCTCTTTTTTCACAGTCTGCATGGTTACAAACAAAAAGTTGAAAGGTCGTTTTGAGATGTTCGCTTTTCATATATTTCCTTGAACAATTTTATCCAGCAGTGACCCTTGGAGACAGACGACTGACGGTTTCGGAGTTTTGCCATTAGGCCAGGTACTAGTAGGTTTGTCAGCAGATGGGCTGTTTTCTCCCGGATGCTGAACAGATAAAAAGAGTGTCTTAAAGTCTGGAGAAAAACAAGGACCAGTGAATTCAGCATCGATGGGAGCACTGGCCACTCTGATCACTTCACCTGCACGGGATCCACTTCTAAAGAAAACAAATAGACTGTTATTTCCATAGCCTTGGTAAGGACCCTTATTAATTTCGGGACCGGACACATCTGTTGTGAACCATAAGTTTCCTTTAGGGTCAAAAACCATGTTGTCAGGAGAAGCAAAACCAGTTTTTGGACCTCCCGCAAGAAAAGTATCGTGAGTGAAAAACAATGAACCAGGATCATTATTTTTTTCCATGATTTTTAAAATGCTGCCGTAGTAGTTTTTCTTCGGTTTATTATTGGTTAAGGCAATGAGTACATTTCCAGTGAGTGGGTCAAATTCAATGTCCTCGGGACGATCAAGAGGAGTCGCACCCACAATTTTAGCGGCCTCTCTGGTATAGATTTGAATCTCAGTTTGATTTTTAAATGTTTCTCTGAGCTTAGGTTGATCATTTATATCTAAAGAAATCCATTCGCCTTTCTCAAGATTGGCGACATAGAGTTTTCCTTTCTCTAAAGAAGAATCAGAGTCAGAGATAAATTTATAAAGATGTTCGTCATTAGCATCATCCCCAGTATAGGCGACAATTTTTCCATTTTTGGCTTTGGTTACAGCTGCACACTCATGGGCACAACGACCAAGAGAGACAAGTTTTTTGGCCTTTCCAGTTTCAGGTTCAATCTCTACCACCCATCCGTAATGCTCTGGTGCCAGCGGATAAACTTTCTCCCATTGCTGCCAACTCTTAGTTGTGTTTCCTTTTCGATCACGCTCACCATAAAACATGTCATAGTTTTCTTCACAACTAAGAATTGTTCCCCAAGGTGTTTTTCCTCCAGCGCATCCAGCAAGAGTTCCAATGGCAACTTTAGAACCCATAATTGGTTCTGGCCAAGCAAAGGGGATTTCAGTTGTAGCATCAAGACGACGATTAAACTTTGAATCTGCTACCAGTTGCCAGTCGTCTTTTACTTTCCTAATTTCAATGAGTGATCCGCCCACTTCTAGTCTTTCAAAATCAATATTTTCTTTAGATCGTTCAGGACCTTTGATAAATAGTGAATTCACATATTCATGATTGACCCACATAATTCCACGGTCTTTTTGCAGAGGGTGAAAGGCAAGGAAATCATTATTAAAACCAAATTTTTGCGACACATTTATTTTATCACCCCAGCTCAAAAGTAATTTGTAATTTAAGTCTTGAGCAGTTAGTAATTTATCTTCCAAACTTGGAGCCAGGGAAACGGGGTAAAGAGCAGGAGTTCGAGCAGAGAGATTCCCTGGCAGAGTTGAGATCACCCCAGAAACACCTAAAAATTGCAAAAATTCTCTGCGATTCATCTGAAGTCCTCTTTAAGAAATTGGAATAAGTTATGATATAATAAAGGTCTATGAAATACCATTTGCCACTCGTACTCTTTGATCCAGAATGTCCATTATGCTTGAGATTTAAGCAGGGACTTGAGCATTTAGATAAGAGTTTAAGCTTTGTCTCGGCGCGGGATGAAGAAGTGTTTAATGAATTTCCCGAGCTCTCAAGGCAGGCATGTCTTGAAAAAGTTCACTTGATCACAGCAGAAAGAGAAATTTTGAGTGGGCCTGAAGTCATAGATTATCTTTTAAAGACACTTCCCGGAGTGTCAAAGCTCGCCTGGCTTTTAGATAATGAGCAAGGAAGGAAAGTGAAAGAATTTTTTTATCAAAAAGTTGAAGAGTTGCGCGAACTCACAAATAAAAAAGACGAAGACTGTAATCAATGTCCGCGCAAATAAATTTTAAAAAAGCTTAGAAGCAATCTGTTGAATTGCTGTAGATTTTCCCATTGAGTAAAAATGCAAACAAGGAACTTTGTGTTTCACAAGTTCCTGGGCCTGAGCAATGGCCCATTCAACCCCTACATTTTTAACATCATCATCGTTGCGACATTTTTCGATGGCATCGATAAGATCATCCGGCATATCGAGAAAGAAGTTTCTCGGAAGATTCACTATTTGTGATTTCATGGTAATGGGCTTAAGTCCTGGAATGATAGGGACAGTAATACCTTCCGCACGACATTTATCGACGAATTCAAAAAATTTCTTATTATCAAAAAACATCTGAGTCACCACATACTCGGCACCATTTTGAATCTTTTGCTTGAGATATTTCAGATCAGTTTTGATATTAGGTGATTCATAATGCTTTTCAGGATATCCAGCTACACCAATACAGAACTTAGTAGGGGTGGGGTTTTGAAGCTCTTCAGAAAGATAATGACCTTTGTTCATGGAATTCACTTGGGCCACAAGCTCATCAGCGTATTTATGCCCGCCAATGGTAGGTTCAAAAGTTTTTTGACCTTTAATACAATCCCCACGAAGAGCTAGGACATTATCAATGCCTAAGAAGTTGAGATCAATGAGTGCGTACTCAGTTTCTTCTTTTGTAAATCCGCCGCAAATAATATGGGGAACGGTATCTACATCAAACTTATGCATAAGAGCAGCACAAATAGAAACAGTTCCCGGACGTTTACGGATGGATTTTTGCTCCAGGAGACCGTTAGGCATTTTCTTGAATACATATTCTTCACGATGATAAGTCACATCGATGAACTTAGGTTTAAACTCCATCAAAGGAGTTACGTTATCGAATAGTTTCTGAATACTCTCGCCCGTACTGGGGGGCAAAATCTCAAGTGAGAAGAGAGTTTTATTTGAATTCTTAATGTGATCAACAACCTTGGCCATATATTCCTCTTAAAACAAATTAGCTGAGAGCCATTTTTCCATTTCGTTTACTGAAACATCAGTTCTGCGGGCGTAATCTTCTAGTTGATCACGACCTAACTTACCGACGTTGAAGTAGCGCGACTCAGGATGGGAGAAGTACCATCCACTTACCGAAGAGGGTGGTACCATCGCCATCGAATGAGTAAGACTTACTCCAATATTATTTTCGATATTAAGCAATCTGAACAATGTTTTTTTCTCTAAATGGTCTGGGCAAGCAGCGTATCCAGGTGCCGGACGAATACCTTGGTACTTTTCCCGGATAACATCTTCTCGGGATAGTTTTTCAGTTGCAGCATAACCCCAATATTCTTTACGTACTTTTTCATGAAGATACTCAGCGAAAGCTTCGGCCAGGCGGTCTGCTAAGCTTTTGGCCATAATGTGACTGTAATCATCTTGATCCTTCACATACTTCGCACACAGCTCTTCTAAGCCGATTCCGGTCGTTACACAGAAGGCTCCCACGTAATCCATTTTTCCAGTTTCTTTAGGTGCAATGAAATCTGACAAACAAGGATTGGCCGAATCTGATTCTTCCATTTGTCTCTGAGACCGAAGCATATGGAGAGTGGCCTGAACTTTAGTTCTATCCTCAGTGGTCACTTTTTGTTCGTGTTTTCCGTGTTTTTCGCAATCCCATTCGTGATTTCTTTCATCCACTGTATAGACTTCAATATCATCCCCCACGGCATTAGCTGGGAAGAGACCAAAAACGGCACGGGCCTTCAGCGAGTTCTCTTGAACCATCTCTCTAAGAATAGCATGAGCATCATCAAATATTTTTTTGGCTTCTTCACCAACTTCTTTGTCTTCAAAAATTTTAGGATACGCCCCGCGAAGTCTCCATGTCATAAAGAAGGGAGTCCAGTCGATGTAAGGAATGAGATCTTTAATGGGAAGATCATTGATAACTGTGACACCTAACTTGGCCGGTTTTCTGATTTCAGTTTCATTCCAAGAAATTTTCACTCTGTTTTGTCGTGCTTCTTCAAGAGTGAGATATTTTTCTTCACGCTGAGCAGCTGCATGGGCAATACGCATTTTTTCGTATTCTGCCTTTTGATCGTCGTGACATTGAACTTTAGTGGCATCATTTAAAAATTTTTCCACTACCGGAACTGCCCGAGAAGCGTCCGATACGTGAATGATACTACCTTTATAGTGAGGATCAATTTTAACAGCAGTATGTACCCGGGAAGTTGTCGCCCCACCAATTAAAAGTGGAACTGTGAAATTAAGACGAGTCATCTCTTTGGCCACATGAACCATTTCATCCAGAGAAGGGGTGATAAGACCAGAGAGACCAATCATATCCACTTGAAGTCGTTTTGCTTCTTCAAGAATTTTTTCCGCGGGAACCATCACACCCATATCAATGACTTCATAATTATTACAACCAAGAACAACACCCACAATATTTTTACCAATATCGTGCACATCTCCCTTAACAGTGGCCATAAGAATGCGTCCATTGCGCTTTTGAACGGCACCAGATTTTTCTGCTTCAATGTAGGGTTGAAGATAGGCCACAGCTTTTTTCATCACCCGAGCCGATTTCACCACTTGAGGAAGAAACATTTTTCCTTCACCAAATAAATCACCAACCACGTTCATCCCACGCATGAGAGGACCTTCAATCACATCCAGGGGTCGGGATACTTGTTTCCTTACTTCTTCGGTGTCGGCATCAATATGATCTACAATTCCTTTGATCAAAGCGTACTCAAGCCGCTTCTCTACTGGAAGAGAGCGCCATTCCTCGTCTTTTTTCTCAGTTTTGGCCGCACCCTTTACGCGCGTGGCGTATTCAATAAGTCTTTCAGTAGAATCAGTACGTCGGTTAAAGATCACATCTTCAACTAATTCTAATAAATCATTGGGAATGTCAGTATAAACAGGAAGAGCTCCCGCATTCACAATCCCCATATCCATTCCTGCTTTAATGGCGTGATAAAGAAAAGATGAGTGCATAGCTTCTCTTACGAGATTATTTCCTCGGAATGAGAATGAAAGATTAGATACTCCACCACTGACTTTTACATAGGGGAGATTTGTTTTAATCCAACGGGTCGCTTCGATGAAATCAACAGCGTAATTATTGTGTTCTTCCATTCCCGTGGCAACCGTAAGGATGTTGGGGTCAAAAATTATATCTTCGGGATTAAACTTCACCACTTCTGTGAGAATTTTGTACGCTCGTGAGCAAATTTCAATACGGCGATCTTTGGTATCGGCTTGACCTTTTTCATCAAAGGCCATGACAACCATCGCTGCCCCATATTTTTGAACAAGCCGGGCAGATTCAATGAATTTTTGCTCGCCTTCTTTAAGTGAAATTGAGTTTACAATTGCTTTACCTTGCACACGCTTAAGCCCAGCTTCAATTACTGTCCACTTAGAAGAATCGATCATGATAGGAACCCGGCATATATCAGGTTCAGAAGCGATGAGATTTAAAAAATGAACCATGGTTTTTTCAGAGTCAATCATCCCTTCATCCATATTGATGTCGATGATTTGGGCTCCGTTTTCTACTTGTTCACGTGCCACACGAAGAGCTTCTTCGTAATTTTTATCTAAGATTAGTTTTTTAAAGGCAATTGATCCGGTGAGGTTAGTTCTTTCACCAATGTTGATGAAATTTGATCCGGCAAACATTTTAAGGGGCTCGAGTCCTGATAATTTTTGAACATGGTCATGCTTAGGAAGGACTCTTGGCTTAAATGACTTCGCTGTTTCTGCAATCGCACGGATATG
>CAMDDI010000073.1 GCA_945890905.1 Bacteriovorax stolpii | reverse complement strand
GATTGGTATTTTCTATTCTACTCAATTGATCCCATAGAGTTTTATTCGCTTTTGCCTGGTGTATATATCCTTTGAAGAAAATCAGAAAAATTACTACCCCATATCTTTGCCCGAGCAAAGCTTGCTCAACTTGATTTCGGTACTCAAAGCGCAAGCCGTGAGTATAAGCGTTTAATTCTGTCACCAGACCTTTGGTGAAGAGATAGGAAGAGTATGTTTCAGGATCATTGAGGTAGCTCTCAATAAAAGAATGAATCGTGTGATCTGGGTTAGACATGACCTCCGGATGGAACTTCTCCAAGAAATCTATAATCAATTTCCGAGGTTCTGGAGCATTTTTAATCTGCATTTCACCATGTTTATTTCCATCTATAGTATACAAACTGAACTTGAAAAATTTTCCTTCCTGCCACCATCGTTCAATATCCTCAGTACTAGCTTTATGGGGAATACCGAGATCCTCAAAATGTGCCGCTTCATGTATAAACACCCCAAGCCCCAAATCAGGTTGCTCGCATTCAACAAACGAATAAAGGGCCGGGTGATTTACAAGAAGATATTTCTCAGAAGGTTCTTTCAATCGTTCAACGACTTTGTCCCAACAAGCGGGCTTTTTGGCTGCAGCGATCGATGAAAACATGACAAGTGATACTAAAAAGAAAATTTTCATTATTTGATAGTAAGATGAATTAACAACCCTGAAAAACAAAAAAGCCCCTGCTGAACTTAATCTTGCAGAAGCTTCTTTTATTTCATGATGGAGGATTCAATCAGAATCCTTAAATTACAAGCTTTTGAAAAGCTACTAAGCCCAAACAAGCAAACCCTACGACAGCTCTAGAAAGCTAGAGCATGCTCAGAACCAACCATTTTAGATCTTTGAACATCCGAGTTTGATAGCAGTGACAGTTTTCCACTCTTCCGGCACACCACGATAAATGTTGCGAAGACGGAGAAGAACGGTAAGTTCCTGCTTTTTTTTGTTATATACAAAACGGTCGTCAAAGTCGGTCTTGTAGTCTGGATTATTGAACGTTTGGTCTTTAGCTTTGTTAAACATCACAATTTCTTTTGCATTCTCGCGGTAACCTTGGACCTTGTTAGTTGCAGTGAATCCTAGTCCATACTGAAGAACCGAATCCCAGCCATTTGCATCGGTACCAACTACCGATAGTCCACGTATTTCTGCTCCTCCATTGAATTGACCTTCGAAAACACAACCAATTTTAATGTTGGCAGTGGGCCCTCTGTCAGACCTTTCTACAGGTGTAAATTCTCCATCGATAACTTTCGTACAATTCGCAATCGGGCGGAAACTCTCGGGCTTAATTGCTGTTAGATAGGGCTTTGCCAGATCACAGGTCGCAAAAACGGACGATGCTGATATTAATAACAAAGCAGAAGCTAAAAGCTGAACTTTCATGAATATTCCTAGTAATGGGTTTGAAGGGAAATATCATAATAAATATTAAATACAAATCTACCTTGTAATTTCTGCTCTAAATCTAAAACAAAAAAGCCCCTGCGGAACTTAATCTGCAGAGGCTTTTTTAATTTGGAGGAGACGTCCGGATTTGAACCGGAGGCTTTACGGTTTTGCAAACCGTTCCCTTGGACCACTCGGGCACGTCTCCAAAAGTATTAAGAGTTTCGGAGATAAGGGTTTTGTTGTCAATGATTAGAGTGAGTTAGATTCATCTGAAAAATTTTCGAGAATGATTTTCAGAAATTTGGTGAATTTCTCGGTAAAAGACGTCCTTACGCAGCACGATAAACTCCTTTAAATTCATTTAATCCTTGGTAATTATTGCTCTCAAAGGGAATGAGATTGACGTAAGCCCCAGCTGTTTCGTATACCAAACACTTCATTTGAATATTCAAAAGCAGGGTTCATGAATCGTCGCGAATTACTCTTAAGTAGTGCAGCTGCAAGCTCCCTTCTGATGATGCCTTCTTGGGCCAAAGCTTCTCGCCACTCTAATCTTCTTCTTCCCAGCTACTCTGCTCTCGATATGTCTCCGGCCGAAAAACTCTCCGTCTTTAATGGTTCTTCAGTGGTTGAAGGGGATACTCCTGATGAGGCCCACGAAATTTTTTGGAATAAGGCCGGATACCTTCAGAAAAAAGGTGGCATCCCTGCTCCAGTGGAACATTTTGATGTGGTGATTGTGGGTGGAGGAATGTCGGGTCTCTCAGCTGCTTATAAACTTCCTGGAAAAAAAGTTCTTCTCATCGAGGGAAATCCTCGCATGGGTGGAAATTCAAAAACTCAATACGTGGGTAAAACATTTATCTCTCAAGGGGCCGCCTACTTAGGAGCCTTTGAGCCAGGGGATGAATTAGATCGTCTGTATACTGAGCTCAATATCAAACGTTATATGAGAAACACGGGTGGGGAATCAGAGCCCGTAACTTTCCGTGGCAAGATTGTGAATAATTTTTGGGCGGGAGAAACTGATCCAAATCGCGCCAATGATTTTAAAAATGCTAAAGAATTGCTGGCCGATATTTACGAAAATAAATTACCCGAACTTCCTATCTGGAATTCTTCGGCATCGGCACGCTCCTACTTAAATGGTCTTGATCGCATCTCCTTTACGAATTTTTTAAAGCGCGAGCTGGGCCAGATTCATCCTCACGTCATGGAAATGATCACTCTTTACTGCTGGTCATCTTTCTCCGGCAGTCCGGATGAAATTTCAGCAGCTCAAGGTCTCTATTTCTTTGCCTCAGATACTCACGGTGGGGCCAACGTTCTTCCGGGAGGAAATGGACTACTCGCTAGTGCCATGTTTGAAAAACTTCGCACACGCAGTGGAGTGACCATGCTCGCTCCTTGTTTTGCTGTAGATATTCGAACTAGTGGTGGGAAGGCGCAAATTTGTTTTAAAAATCCAGCAGGAATTCTGCAAACAGTGACGGCCACAAAATGTATCGTGGCAAGTCAGAAGATGGTTGCGAAGCATGTGATCGATGGTCTGGGTGAGAAGCAGAAAAAGGCCATGAGCTTAATTAGTTATCGCGCCTATCTTGTGGCCAATCTTTTCATGCGCAAAAAAATTCCTTCTCCTGGATACGATGTCTACGCTCTTCAAGGAACAGTTCCTAGTGATCCTTACAACGACTCTAAATCGAGAACGGTGGCCGATATTGTTTACGCCGATTGGGCGTCAAAAGATAATGTGGATCGCTCAGTTCTGACTTGTTATATTCCTCTGCCTTACGATATGGCCCAGCAGTATCTCTTCATCGACACTCTTTATCCAAAATATGTAGACCGGGTACGTGCGAGTGTTGAACCTCAACTGGCGGGCATGGGTCTTAACTGGGGGGATGTGGGAGGCATGAGGTTAGTGCGCTACGGTCACTCCATGCCACTTGCTCAAACAGGTCAAATTGCCGATGGGACTTTTGAAAATGCTGGTCAAGATATTGGCGGATGTATTTATTTTGCGAACCAAGATAACTGGGGAAATCCATGCTTTGAAACAAGCTATGGAAGTGCTCTAGATGTAGTAAGAAAAATGAGATAAAAAAGGGAGCCTAGGCTCCCTTTCGACTTTTTTAATTTAAGCTTCGCGAATGACGTATTTATCTTTTCCTTCATCCACCATCTCTTTAAGTTCTTTACCCACTTTAAAGAAAGGAACTTTCTTTGGACTCACCTTCACAACTTTTCCAGTCTTCGGGTTGCGGCCTTCGTAAGCTTTATAATTACGATTAGCAAATGATCCGAAACCACGAATCTCAATACGTTCATCATCAAAGAGCGCTTGGATCATGCTATCAAAACAGATGTTAACAATTTTTTCTGCTTGGTGATGAGGCAAGTTCGCTTGCTTCTCAATCACGGCAATCAAATCAGCTTTCGTCATGGTCTCTCCCTTTTAGAGAATGATATTGAATGCTTATCGGCTCTTTTTAAAAAAGATTAATACCTGCCCAAAACTCTTGGCGTATTTCAAGAGGGCCGGACTTCCGAAAACTGAGTAACTACCTAGAATTATAGCATAATTAGACGAAGGTCTCCAAGATATTATGGTGAGGCCTAGAATCAGATTAAGTAATATTCTAACCAATCGATAAGACATTGAGAGGATCAAGGATTATGAACTCAACATTAAAAACAACTTTAAATATTTTGATATTGGGATCCTTAACCCTCTTGGTTGTGGCGTGTCAGGATACCATTCCGAATCGCGAAACCATCACTCCAGACTCTAAATTCTCCACTACCCCCACTTGCAGCAGCACTCAAACTCTCAATACTGTCACCAATGTATGTGATGAAAATAAAGTTGTCCGTCCGACCAATGCTATTAGTTGGAAAGCTGATTACTGTGTTTGTAAGGATAATAAGTCTGTGGCCAACGGGTCTTGTTCCACAATCTGTGCCTCTAAAAGTACCGGTGGGATTGAAAAACTCTACGCCAACTTTACCGTAGGTGCTGATATCTCTTTAAGTGGACTCGGCAGTGTTTCTGGCTGGTGTTCAACTCTTCTGGCCAACGAAACCGTCAATCCAAAATGCGTGATTGAGGCCAAGGATGCAGAGGGTTCTATTAGTATTGTGGATGTGACTGTGCCATCGGGAACAAACTCTCTCACAGCAGATTTAAGTAAGCTCTCTTATGATAAAACTTATCTTCTCACTTTAGTTGAACAGACTTCGAAATCAAAATCTGATTCTGCTCAAATTATTAAGTACTCTACTGATATTGCTATCTCTACCTTGGGACCACTTAAGCCCGCTCTTATTTCCCAATACACATGCGTGGTGAAGGGCCTCTATACTGAAACCACTGGTACTCAGGTTGATACGTTCTCCGAATACGCATATCGATTGCACTTCTATTTCTTACCAAGTGCTCCCCCTTCGCCAATTTCAAGCGGAACTGCGGGACTCATTTGCTACGATGCTCTGAATCCTGCATACAATAAGTTTGATGATTCTGAAGAGTATCCACGCTTAGAACTGCGGCCTGGTGTCTTTAGTCTCTGGGATAAAAACGATGCCCGCTTTTATGATAATAATGCCAATACCTATCTTGATATCAATGATGTGATCGTTCAAAAAACTAAAAACTTTGGCGCAACGATTCCGGCCAATACAAATTTCTTTGCTAAGTTCAGCTGGCCTGGTTCACCAACTGTGAGTACAGAAGCTGGAAACTCTACTGCCACCAACCAATCCATTGGCTACTACATGGCCCCATGGATTGATACCAGTACATTTAAATCATATTGCCTGGGTAGCACTCACTATAATTCTAGCAATGCTCTCTTTAAGGCCATGCGAGATGTGATCGGAGTGGATACTGAAGGACTTTATGTGGGTGAAAAAGCCGCAGAATCCCTCACGACCACCAGTGGAACAGTGACCATTCCAAAAGACTATATTCTTATTCGTGAGACTGATCTTAAGCAAGTTTGGTTTTACATGAAAGCAGGAGTTCCTACCGCCCCTACCGATGCAAACGTGGCGGACGTGGCAGTTTACTTCTACTACCCACTCAATAAAGATGCACCTTACGTGCGCTCTTCTTCTCAGAGAATTTACCGTGTGAAAAGTGCAGTCGATCTTTCATCTACCGCCACTAGTTCAGCTGCCACCAGTACAGGTGCCGCCACAACCGTACCGCCTCACGATAGAAAGATTGGATGTATCCCAAAGGTTCTCTAGAAATGCTTAGAGATGATCCTGACTGTTGGACCTAGTTCGGCCTCAAAAGTCTTATAGAAGTAGCCCAATGAAGCTATAGAGAGACCCAGGCTTATGATGAAGCTTGCTCCTAAGCGCTTAAAAAGTGGCCAGTCTTTGTCGATGAGTTTCTTCTTGATGAGCCAACCAAAAATCATAATACCGATACAGATAAGGCCATAAGTTTTGAGATCATCCTTGCGTTTAAGAATTCCAATCAAAGAAGCAATGGCCTCTTTATCCCGAAAAATATCCACGGAAATATCCAGAAGCTTGGGATACTTTTTGAAAATCTTCTCCAGAGGCTTGCCCTCTACTTGAGTCAGAATCATTTCCCGCAATGCTTTGGGATCAGCTTTGTGAAGATCTGTGGTCCTCATGGCCTTCTGAAGAATATCCACCACTCTATCATCCATCAATGTCGCGGCATCAATGGTCTTGTGACCTAATTTCTGAATTTCTTCGATGGGATTTAACTGAATATTTTTGGCTTCTTCGATACGATTGACCAAGGCAGTCTGCTCGGCTTTTTGATCTTCAAGCTCGTGGAGCATTTCCTCATCACCCTCTGACCAGGCAGGCCCGGTCAAAGAGAGAAGAATGAGGAAGAGATATTTCATACAGCTTTTTTAACAAAGAATTTCTCAAACCATACTGTCATCGGAATGGCGATGAAGATGGTTGAGTACACACCAAGGACAACTCCGATGGTCATAGCAAAAAAGAAATCATGAATCACTGATCCGCCCCAGAAGAGCATTACAAGTGAGACACCAAGTACGGTCAATGACGTGATGATGGTACGAGACATTGTTTCATTCAATGCACGGTTAATAGTTTCAGGGGTTGATAAACCTAAGTTCATATTCTCAATTTCACGTACTCGGTCATAAATAACCACCGTATCGTTTACTGAGTAACCGATGATCGCAAGAAGGGCCGCTACAATTTGAAGCGAGAATTCTTTTTGAGTTAAAACAAAAGCTCCGATGATGATGGCCACATCATGAATCAAGGCAGCAATGGCACCTGGAGCAAACTTATAATCAAAGCGAAGAGCGAGATAGATCATAATCGCCAGAATCGCCCAAAGAAGTGCTTTAAATGCAGAAAGCCGAAGCTCCGCTCCTGCTTTTGGACCTACTATATCATTTTTTAAAATCTCAAAATTATCGGCACCAAATTTTTCATTAAGAGCAGCACTCACTTGGTTTGAGATGGCGTTCAAATCCCCTTGATCCTTCTCAAGCTTTAAAAGGAATTCATTTTGGTCATCATCTCCAATACTTTGAAGCTGAGAGAGAGGAATGCTTTTTGACTGCATATAATCTCGTAGTACTGGAAGATCCACTTTTTGTTTGAACTTCACCTGAACTTCAACTCCCCCACGAAAATCAACTCCGTAGTTGAGACCTTTAGTGAAGAGCAAAACCACTGTACCTATGATAAGTGCGAGAGAAAAAAGTCCCGCGACTCCAAACATTCCGACATAATTTACATTTCTTGTAGTACTCATTTTCATTAATCCTTTAAATTAAATGCTTATCGTTTTCTTGTCACCCTTACCGACATACCACTCGAAGAGCACTTTGCTCACAAAGTAAGACGTGTAAACAGTGGTAGAAATACCGATCAAGAGAGTCACTGCGAATCCGCGCACAGGACCAGTTCCGAAATTCAAAAGACAAAGACCAGCAAGTGCCGTTGTGATGTTGGCATCAAGAATTGTCCAGAAGGCCTTATCAAAACCTGTTCTCACAGCTTCAAATGGGAAGGCCCCAGCACGAAGTTCCTCTCTAATACGCTCGTAAATCAAAATGTTACCATCCACTGCCATCCCTACAGTTAAAGCAATACCTGCAATCCCTGGAAGTGAAAGAGTGGCACCCACTAGAATCAAACAGGCCAAAGTGAACAGCACGTTCACAAGGATCGTTATACAAGCAATAAAGCCTGAGAGTTTGTAGTAGATAAGCATGAAAGCAAAAACCAGAAGAGATCCAACAATACTTGCTAACTGAGCTTTATCAATGGCATCAGCTCCAAGTGAAGGACCCACTACACGCTGCTCTTCAAAAATAAGTTCCACTGGAAGCGCACCTGCGCGAAGAACCAAAGCAAGATCCCGGGCCTCAGACATCACAGCGTTATAATCACCATTCCCAAGAGTAATCTGGGCAGATCCACCAGCAATTTTGCCTTGAACAACAGGAGCTGAATAAACGTTACCATCGAGAACAATCGCTAAACGCTTACCGATATTTGCGCCTGTGATTTGTTCAAAAATTTTGGCACCATTGGGTTTAAATTCAAGACTTACGTAAGGACGGTTTTGTTCTTGATCAATACGAACTGTGGCTTCTTGAAGTTCTTCGCCAGTGAGGCTTGTGGCCGCTTCAACCAGATAGGGATCGAGTTTTGTAATTTCGTTTGTGACTTTGTTCATCTCTTTTGAGAATGTGATTTCATAACCTTTAGGAACATCGTTCACAAGAAACGCGTTCACATCTCTTACGTAATCAGAAAAGCGCTCACCTTTCTTATACTCATGTCCAGCTTTCTGAGCTTTATCAAGCCATTCATTCAAAGCATTCGGAGCGATGGCATCGTTGACGAATTTAAATTCTAGTTTAGCTGTTTTGCCTATGAGGTCTTTAGCTCGGCTAATATCTTTTACACCAGGCAGCTGAACCACAATGCGGTCTGTGCCTTGAGATACAATCTCTGGCTCGGTCACACCGAATTCATCAATACGGTTACGGATGACTTCGATTGATTTTGATAGTGCAGTCGCTTCAATTTCACGAGTGAAGTCGCGGCCCAGGCCATAAGTTAATTTTCCTGGCTCATCTTTGGTCAAACGAAGTGGGTAATTATAAAAATCACGGAGTTTAGCAACTGCAGCTTCATTGTCCGTATTTTTGGCAAGGATCAAAGTGTTTTGTGGATCCTTCACATCAGCAACGTCTAGGTCTCCAATGCTAGATTCAATACCAGCTTCTTTTAGAGTACCTTGTGCTTTTTTCACATAGCTTACGATTTCATCGCGATAAACTTTATTAAAGTCGATCCCGAGAACCATATAAAGCCCACCTTGAAGATCTAGACCTAAATTGATCTTAGTCTTAAGGGGAAAAGCACTTGTCTCTTTGAGGTTAAAAAAACTTGGAGTGACAGACATGAGTGCCCACACCACAAGGACCATTAGTAAACTAAATCGAAACCACCATCCACGGGCCATGTAAAACTCCATCTTTATTAGGTTTTCTTGAAATCTTTGATTTGAGAAATTTTAAACAATTAATGCTTTTTGAGCAAGGATACTCGGGGCTTTCACCCCGAATAATCAAGAATGTGGGATGTCTTTCTTCTCTTCAGACTGCTGAGTAGCGTCAGTAAGTTTCGCTACTTCAGTATGAACAGTGGGTGGTGTTGGAGCTTGAGTTTCTTGCATTTGGTCACTAAAACCTTTTGCTGCTTTTTGAAACTCTTTAATCCCCTGACCTAAACCCTTGGCGAGTTCAGGTAATTTTTTAGGTCCAATGAAAATCAAAGCAATGAGAAAAATAAGAACCAATTCCCCAAAACCCAGACCGAACATATTATTTCTTCGCTGGTGTAGCTGTTGCAAAAATTGCAGAAGCGAGTCCACCAATGTGAGATTTTAAAACCTTCATTCTTGATCCGCCCTCAACTTCAATTGTGACCACTTTGTCAGCAATACCAGTGATTTTACCGAGGATGCCAGACTTCAAATAAACTTCGTCACCGTGAGTGAGTTTAGTGAGGAGATTCTGCTCTTCTTTGATGCGTTTTTGCTGAGGACGCATAATGAGGAAGTACATAACTAAGAAAATGAGAACAAACGGAATCGCCGACATGAACGGAGATTGCGCAGGTACTGCAGTTTGTGCGTGAGCAGATGAAATGATGAAATCAAACATAATGATCCTTTTTTATTCCCAACGATTTGAAGTGTAGTTGTTATAAAATGTCCGGTAATAATCGTCAAACTCTCCTCGAAGAATTGCTTCACGGGCCGACTTTACCATTTGTAAATAAAAGTGAATGTTGTGATAGCTGATAAGACTTCCTGCAAGATATTCACCAACATTAAATAAATGTCGTATATATGTGCGGCTATAGCGGGAGCACACTTGGCAAGAGCACTCTGGATCAGGTGCCAGAGGATCTTCAGTGAAGCGCGCTTTTTTGATATTGAGAGGGCCATGAGTGGTAAGGAACTGACCATTCCGCGCGTTACGTGTAGGAAGCACACAGTCAAACATATCCAGACCAGATTTTATTCCATTAAGCACATCCAGTGGCTTACCCACTCCCATCAAGTAGCGGGGTTTATCTGCAGGCATGGTGGGAACAAAGCTCGCGCAAAACTCCACCATCTCTTCATTTTTTTCACCCACTGACAATCCACCCAGAGCGTATCCATCAAAACCCAGATCAACCAGACCCTGCATACTTTCAGTGCGAAGGTCAGCGTGAAGACCACCTTGAATAATCCCAAAAAGTTTTTGATGAGGCTTGAGCTCCACTGATTTACAACGACGGGCCCAGCGATGAGTAAGTTCCATACTAGTGCGAAGTGTTTCTTTAGTAGCAGGAAGCTTAGGACATTCATCAAAGGCCATCACAATATCCGACCCCAGAGCGCGCTGGATCTCCATGGATTTTTCTGGTGTGATCAAGTGGCGGGTTCCATCAATGTGGGATTGAAAAGTCACCCCTTCTTCGGTGAGCTTATTCATATCTGAGAGGGAGAAAACCTGATAGCCGCCCGAGTCCGTGAGAATCGGACGATTCCAACTCATAAATTTATGAAGGCCACCCATCTTCTCAATGAGCTCATGCCCCGGGCGAAGAAGTAAGTGATAAGTGTTGCCTAAAATAATTTGGGCGTTTAAACGTTCAAGGTCTTCTTGCCAGAGAGTTTTCACGGAAGCGCGGGTTCCCACGGGCATGAAAATGGGAGTTTCAATCACTCCGTGTTCGGTATAAATGCGGCCTGCGCGGGCGTTGCCGGAAGTGCCTTCAAGTTGGAAAAATGACATGGCCTTGAGTTATCACAAAACCCTACAACAAGTCTAAAGCTTAAACTAAAAGGGCTTCCACTAAGTATCCAGAACCCCATGCAAATGGGCGCTCGGCCTGAATAACCTTTGACCCCCAACCTTCAAAATCTTTTTCAGGATCATAAACTTCAATCACCACTTGATCCCGCTCAAGAAGTCTAGTGACGTGATCCATTTGCTTGATGATCATGTTCTCATCTTTCATGATTTTACAAACCTTAAGCCCCAGACCCATAAGCCAGCTCCAGGTGAGGTCACCGTGGTAGTGATTAAGGTGAGCAATTTTAAAATGAAAAGCCTGATCTTCAATTGGCCAATTTGGATATCCACACCGCCCAATGACTCCATCCATGGCCACCACAGAGTGATTTTTTAAAGCGGCCCAGAGATTTTTTCTTTGCTCATCATTTAAAAAGTCAGAAGTCTCAAGGGCAAAGAGATTTCCCTCTACACTCACTTGAGGATAACCTTCCAGGGACATGAAGATTCCTTGCTCTTGATTGAAAAACTTCGATTGAATTTTTTGTTTAAACTCTTCTAAATTAACATCAACGTTCCAACCAATTTGGCGCAAACGAGTGGCAGCTAAAAAATAAAAAAGATTAGTGAGAAACGCCTTCCCTTCTCTTTTGGCCGAATCTTGCCAATCAGCAAAAGCTGTCTGAGTGATGAGACCCTCGTGAAAGCGGCCATGATACCACTGCCAGACTTTTCTTAGCTGCAATTCATGCAGATTCCAAAATTCTTTTCCACCAGGGCGATGATAAACCTGAATACAGGCCAAAATTAACAGAAGATTTGAATCCACTGCGTGAGAGCCATGCTCATCCACGTACTGAGGCCTGAGTGGTTCTTTGAAACTCAGTTTAGGCATAAATGGAAGAAGCTTGCGGGCCGATTGATAGACCACGCGAAACTGAACGATATGATTATCCACCACACGGGGAACCAGACCATCTTTGCGCAAAGATTTTAAAAGATAACCCAGATGGTTTTTCACAACTTCATCTTCACCAATGGCGAGTAACCCTCTTACAGCGTGACAAAAATCTCTGGTCCACAATGTGAGGAATTGATTCTGACCAGCAGTCACGTATTTGCCTGAAGGCAGAGTGAGAATATTGGCACGAAGTGAAGCAGCAGCGATATCTACGGGTTGCATGGAATCCTCTTATCAATTATTGAGACTGCATTATACCTCTAACGAGGTTTACGCAAAAGAAGCATTCCATCTCCGTAAGAGAAAAAACGATAGCGCTCTTTGACGGCCTCGGCGTAGAGGTCCAAAACTTTTTGGCGACCGATAAGTGAAGAGACAAGCATAAGTAGTGAAGATTTTGGAAGATGAAAATTAGTAACCAGTGCATCAATGGATTGTACGGTTGTTCCTGGATGAAGAAAAATTGAAGTGGACTGAAATCCTGAATCTGGTTCAAAATGCACTTGACCATTTTGATAAGCACTTTCAAGTGTGCGCAAAGTGGTTGTACCTACCGCTACTCGGTATTTTGCTACCTGAATTTTTTTGAGATTTTCTGCATCAATGGTGTAGAGCTCTTCGTGCATTTTATGTTCGAGAATATTATCCACTTTTATTTTTGCAAAAGTACCCATGCCTAC
The DNA here is from genome assembly GCA_945890905.1 of Bacteriovorax stolpii. Classification (GTDB taxonomy): domain Bacteria; phylum Bdellovibrionota; class Bacteriovoracia; order Bacteriovoracales; family Bacteriovoracaceae; genus Peredibacter. The sequence continues at coordinate 1,075 of CAMDDI010000073.1, read as the reverse complement.
ATGCAAAGTCACTGTGGCCAAGTCATGTCCTGCTTTTTTTAAATTTTCTAAGAGCTCGTTAGAAAAATGCAGGCCTGCTGTCGGTGCGGCCACTGAACCCACTTCTTGGGCGTAAACAGTTTGATAAGAAATTTTATCTAGATCATCTGATTCCCCACCCCGGATGTAAGGCGGAATAGGAATTTTACCTAGAGTTTCTAAGATGAGTGGAAGATCTTTTTGAGACACATTGAAGGTCACGCAAAAGGTTCCCTCTTCTTCAATCTTTACGATACGGGCCTTGAGATCTCCGAAAATAAATTCATCACCCAATTTCTTTTTACCTGAAGTACGAATGAGGACCGGATAGGTGTGATCTGGAGAATTCAGAGAAAGAATAAAAACTTCAGCTTCGCCACCCGTGGACTTTTTGCCCAAAAGTCGGCAAGGGAAGACTTTTGAGCGATTGAAAACTATGGTCGCCTCAGGAGGGAGAAAATCGTTAATTTGGGCAAATGTTGAATGAGTGACTTGATCACGGGCCTCATCATAAACCAGCAGGCGCGAGGAATGGCGATCGGCCACGGGTCGCTCGGCAATCAGCTCTGGTGGGAGGTTAAAATCATAGGAGTTGAGCTCAAAATCGGTCATTTTTTCAAATACTCTTGGATTAAGGGCCTTAAATTTGTATCCTTATACTTAAGGAGTTTGCCTATGAAAACTGTTTTGATTGTCATTTTAGCTTTAAGTGCAGCGAGTGCCTTCGCTCAGGTTTCTGAAAGTGAAGAGGCCCTCATTCTTAATCAGGAACTCCAATTTCTCGAAGACTCTGCAAAAAATATCACCACCACATCTCGTCCTTTAGGGGAAACTCAGGTGGCAAAAAAAGAAATCATCAATGATGGAAGTCTTGAGCGTACTTATTTTGGTGATGAGGAAAAAGACAGTATTCGTACCCGAACAGCAGCTCCCGCTCGTCGCCGCGGTTATTAAGCTCTAGAAAATTTTCCCATGAGCAAAATCGACTTCGCCAATAGCTCATCAACAACTGTCTTCATGGCCACAAATGTCGGGTAACTCGTTACCTGGGCAAGCA
>CAMDDI010000072.1 GCA_945890905.1 Bacteriovorax stolpii | reverse complement strand
AAGAGAGGAGATCTTAAAAAAGGCATGACGATCATCGAACCAACATCGGGGAATACTGGCATTGGTCTTTCATTAGTGTGTGCGATCAAAGGTTACAAGCTCATTCTTGTCATGCCAGAATCTATGACCGTTGAAAGAAGAAAAATCATGTCGGCCTATGGCGCCAGTTTTGATCTCACACCCAAAGAGAAGGGCATGAAAGGGGCCATTGCTCGAGCGATGGAGCTTATCAGTTTGACTCCTAACTCATGGATGCCTATGCAGTTTGAAAATAAAGATAATTTGAAAGTTCATACTGAAACCACTGCTCAAGAAATTCTCAAAGATTTTCCTGATGGTTTTGATGTTCTCATTACTGGCGTAGGCACAGGTGGACATTTAACTGCAGTAGGAAAAGTACTTAAAGAAAAATTCCCAAAAATAAAAGTCATTGCAGTTGAGCCCGCAGAGTCACCGGTTCTCTCGGGTGGTAGTCCTGGTCCTCATCCGATTCAAGGAATTGGTGCGGGGTTTGTTCCGGCCATCGTGGATCGTGCCGTAATTGATGAAGTGATTACTGTGAGTAAAGATGAAGCATTTGCCATGGCACAGAGAGCGGCCAAAGAAGAAGGACTTTTTGTAGGTCCTTCATCAGGAGCGTCTTTTGCAGCGGTGGCCAAGTACTTGGCAAAGAATCCCCAGGCAAAAGTTTTAACTTTTTGTTATGACACTGGAGAGAGATATCTTTCGATGCCGGGTTTGTTTGAAGCTTAAAAATTTTAAGAACACCAGCCGGCGATGATGATTCGCCGGCCCTGGGTCACTTGATGGATACAGTGTTCATATCCATAAATGCCTGTTAAAAACAAAATGATCCCGCCATAACTTGGTGTAGGGATTTCTAAAAAGTTATCCTCCCCACGTCTGCGAATTCCTAATCTTCCACCTTTAATTTGATCAGCTTCAAGACTTAGAGATAGGGAGAATGCAAACACCCGTGATCCATCATCGTGCCAAATCCCATCTTCTTCCCAATCGTTTTTTGCATCCCGGATACTGATGATAAATTCAATATGGTTAAAATCATGAAACTCACTGAGGTATTTGAATAACAGACCATCTTTTGCCGTAAGCTTTTGCATGCATGTATCAATAGCTGGCCAATCTTCATTTCTTAAAAATAATTTAATTTCTTCAGGTAGAGAAAAGAATGAGAGATGGAATCCCTGGGTTAAGAGATGAGGTCGTTTAAGCATAACATAATTATTAGGTGACTTGGGGTGTTTTTGTCAATGCATGCATTTACAGGAGTAGGATATGAGAGGGAGAATTTTGGAGTCGAGCGTGTGTTTAATGACCCAACAATCGGAATAACAATGAGTGAGTCAAACCAAATAGCAGAAGCTATGTACATGATTGGTCCATTAATGAAAGCGGCCAGAAAGTTCAAGAAATTTAATCAGGCCGATGTGGCAAAGGCAATTGGTTGCTCTCAAAGTGCCCTATCCAAAATGGAACATAACCTTCTGATTCCTTCAGCACCCCAGTGGTTTTTATTTTCCAGGTTCACTTCTATACCTCCTGAATCTTTAGAGGTGGGTATTATCGATCGTCACTCCATGGTGAAGTTTAATAATGAAGCCGTATCCATGGGCTTTAAGTTGCCAAAAAAATATCGTCTCTCCCGTGCCTCTAAAGTGCGTGAGATCTATCCTTTTCTTAAATATCTTGGAACTCATTATCCGAAAGACTTGGAGCGTTTTATTGAGGCCAGTGGTGTCGATTCTGAGTTCTATTTAGACTTTGATAATTTAATAGGGTTTCAACTTGATATCGATATTATCAAATTTCTTATTCAGTTGGGTAAAACTTCTGAGGGCAGCATTAAAGAGATCATCGCTGTTGGGCAGGATAAGATTTTTTGGGATGATTACGAATTTGACTGGCAAAAATTTAATTCTCCTAAAGATATTCTTTTCCAGTATATAAATGATCAGCTCTTTTTCCAAACCGACTTTCAACTTCGACTAGAGCAAGTGGCAGATGCAATCATAGTCTCGTATATCCCTGAATATCATTTAAGACAGCTCAAAGACATCGATCCTGCAGTGACTTCTTTTTTAAATATTTACCGAAAGATAACTTTGGAAAGTGTTGTTCAGAAATCGATGAATAAAAGTCTGAACTTTGAGATCTTAAAGGATCCCAATGCTCAGCCGCTCAGTGGTCGTTTTGAATTGAAGATTTAGTTTTCGTGAGGAAGAGTTTTCTTCTTCGGACGGAAATAACTTCTGGGTGAGTAGTCGATGAAATCTGAAATTTTCGCCATGTATATACAGGCGTACTTCTCAATCTGACCGGCCAGGCGACTTGGCTCTACACCCGAGCGCATAGTTTCTCCCCAGTACGGATTGAAGTTCTGAGTATGGCCTCGGATGAGTTTCCCGATTTTCTTATCTACCTTTTCAATTTTTTGAAAGTGATCTTGAATCTTTTCTTTAGCTGGCTTTTTTCCACGTTCAATTTCACGGTCAAAGAGTTCATCGAGCTTGTGCTCAAGATCAATCTTTTGCGCCATTAGGGTATTGATTTCATCAGCATTGGCCTGAGACTTCGCCAAAGCTTCGCACTCGTGTCGAAGTTCATCGATCACCAAAGCCGTTCTCCAGTTGCAGGTTTTTTTAATGGAGAGAACGTCCCCATAGATATGATCCCCTAGATAGAGGATCTGCTCACCAGACAAGCCTGCGTTCTTCTGAAGCGCCTGGGCACTTCCACCTTGATAAATCCCGTCTTCAATCAGGCCATGATGGTTTTTCATAAGCCCAGTTCCCGGGTCCACTTGAAGCAGAGGCATTTTATCAGTGAAAAATTTTGGCTTATTTGAAAGAGTGACCACCAGATTGAAGAGTTCAGACCAATCCTTATGTTCTTTTAAAAACGGATTGATGGTGTAGTCCAAAAGAAGTTTTGAATACTCATAATCAGAGTTGGTGATGACCCAGAGTTTTTTGCCGTGCTTTTTGAATTTTTCTAAAGCTTGAACGCATTCTTGATCCTGAACGATAAATTTCTTCACACCTTTTTTAACTTGATTCTTTAGTGTCCCGTCACGGTGAGAAATATCTAAGGCCTCAAGAAGGTGGGCTTCCAAAGTTTTATAATCAGGGAAATTGAGTTCAGGATGTGAGTCTTTAAGATCCACAATTTGCATAAAGAGAACACAGTAAGAAATGGAGAATGTTGTATCGACAATGGCAAAACGATCAGAGTCGTTAAGGTCAATGGTGAGACCTTGATAAATTTTTTGCTGACTCTTAAAATCCATTTCTTTCAGACCATGATAGGCCTGTTTGACTTTACTGTAGGTGGAGAGTTTTAAAATATTTCCCATGGGCTTATCGATCACAAGTCCACGAATCGCCAAATTAAATTGGAACTTCAAATCATTGATGGCCTTAGGATAGTCTTTAGTTTCGATGAGCTTTTTTTTGATCTCTCGATAAGTCATTTCCTCAAAGGCCTCAGAATCATAACGAACTAGGGTATAGTCCATATCAAAACCGATAGCAGAAATCTGTTTCATGTTAAGCGTTCTATTAACGTAAATACCCATACTTATCCTTATATTTGCACAATCTTAAAATCTTCCCTTTTTATGTACTTTCAGTCAAATAGAGAGATTTTACACGATGCGCGATTATCTCCCATGACTTTAAGAATTGCGGTTATAAAGTTCTTCACAAATAGGGAGATAGTCATGAGAGTAGCAGTCATTTTGACAGTCACAATGACGATTTTGGGATCGGCCATGGTGTATGCCAATGCAAAAGTCATCTATGGTGATGATAATCGCATGGAAGTGTATCAAGCTTCGCCTTCTCTTCAGCTTCTTGCCCGCTCTTCTGCAGCGATGATTGAAAAAGCTAAAATTAGTGTTTCTGAAGAACAAATTGGCATGAGTAAAATTGATCAGCGCTCACTTCGCACGTGGCTTGAAGATCAATCCTTAGACAAATCGAATAAGCGCTTATTTAGCTCGCAAGATGATAAGCCTGTATCTTTTTGTGCTAATGAAATTTTTGTTGATCAGCCTAACGCGGCCATGTGTAGTGGTTTTCTCATCGGCCCAGATATTATGGTGACTGCTGGACACTGTGCCGTTCTTGCTAATTTTTGCGACGGCTACTCTTGGGTCTTTGATTACAAAATTGATGTGGAAACTCAGACTGCAGGAACCAGTGTTAAGAACGAAGATATCTACTCATGCAAAAGATTGATCTCTACCACTCTCAATGGTGCTGGTCTTGATTACGCTGTTATTCAGTTAGACCGCGTTGTACAAGGGCGTGAACCACTGACAGTTCGCACGCAAAATAAAATTTCTGTAGGTGAGGGTCTGGTTGTGATCGGCAACCCTTCTGGCCTGCCACTTAAAGTTGCGGACGGAGCAAGTGTTCGCTCATCAACTAATCCACTGTATTTCACTGCTAACCTTGATACTTTCCAGGGCAACTCAGGGTCAGCTGTTTTTAACGCTGAAACTGGAGTTGTTGAAGGGATTTTAGTCCGCGGTGAAAATGACTATGTCATGAACTCTGATCTTATGTGTGTTGAATCCAATCGATGTGCCAATGATGAGTGCCGGGGAGAAGATGTCACACGCATGACTTCAGTTCCAGAAATCTTTTTTGGCCCACGTCTGGCCTTAGCTGCTACTTCCGGAGATGAAGAAGCTCTCATTGAAATTTTAAGAAATGATTTTTGGGTAGATTTCTATGGGAAAGACAGAGTAACTGCTTTGATGAGGGCTTCTGAAGCAGGAAAAAATATTTCCGTAAAAATGCTTCTCAGTAAAGGTGCAGACGTTTCATTAGTTGATCTTGAAGGAAACACTTCGCTTCATTATTTAGCGGCGACCTTAAATGATGAATCAATTGATGTGCTGGAAATTTTACTTACCGCTCACTCAGATCTTGAGGCGATCAATAATTTCGGCGAAACACCAATGCTTAAAGCGGCGGCTAATTCTAATCTGGAAGCGGTAGAAATTCTTATCGGAGCTGGTGCAGATAAAAATGCAGTGGATAACAATGGCGAGACCGCACTGTTTGCCTTTATGAGAATGGGGGATTTCGAAGCGGTGAGAACATTGATTAAGCTAGGGGTAAATCCTTCGATTCTTAACAACCAGGGCCTAGGAGTCATGGAGTTAGAGGATAAATCAGTCAAAAAACTCGGAAAAATCATCTAAATTCAAAGAATATTAAAGTCTTGCTTGCTCAAGTGCTGAGTTTTTATTAAATTTTATGCACTTAAAGATTTCATTTTGGGGGCATAGCTCAGCTGGGAGAGCGCTTCGCTGGCAGTGAAGAGGTCTGCGGTTCGATCCCGCATGTCTCCACCAAAATACAAATAGGGCCGGCCAACCACTGGCCCTTTTTCTTTTTCCCTACCTATCTTGATAAGAACAGTGATCTGTTTAAACAGTCACGCTTTATTGAAGCATCAATCGGAAACGTGGAAGAAGCTCTAAGAGACGGCGCCATCATTTAACTTCTGGTGCTTTTATGGGCAGAATCTTTTTAAGGGATTCATACCCGCCTATATTTTCTGAAGAAATCCCATTTTCTTTTAAAATATTCATGACTCTCTCCGAACGTTTGCCACTTCTGCAGTAAAGGAATAATTTTTTATCAGCTGAAATTTTCAAAAAGGTCTCCTTCCATTTTTTATCTTCTAACACCTGTGAAAGTGGAAACCATTTCGCATCTTTAATCATTCCTGACTTTGTTTCATTACTCTCACGCACATTGATGATTACCGCTTCACCTTTTTGTGTCATCAAATAGGCAGCCTTGGGATCTGTAGTTGAAAACGCTGAGACTGTGAAAAGAGTTAGTAAAAGGCAAAATATAGATTTCAAAAAAAACCTCACTTACAGAATATTTTCTGCATAGATTTAAGAAGTTTTAGGACATCGGGATTTTCGACATAATAAAATGAATAGTTTTTTTCTCGACGTACTCCCAAAAGACCCTCGTTGGACATTCGTATTAAGAACTGTGAAGTTTGGCTTTGGGACAGACCTACGGCTTCATGAATGTCTGAAACTTGTTTCTCCCCGTCACTTAGATAGCATAATATTAGGAGTCTTTGAGGATGAGAGAAGTTTTTTAGTAACGAAGCCACTTCCACACATCTTTCTTGCATTTTATTCATATCCATATGACCTCACATTGCCTTTACTATTACGCTGCTGATTGAGTAAATCGTAACAAAGGTAAAAACTATTCTTCGGATTTGAAGAATAGAACTCTCATGTAATTTTACGAGTAGGACCTTAAGCATAAAAAAAGCGATTACTGCCCCCCCACCAATCATGGCCAGCTGAGGAATTGTAATAAGACTTAAAGCTACCTTTGACTGAAAAATAAAAGCAGTCAATGATATTAAAAGGATCGTGGCCAAGCTGGTTGGTAAGGCTTCTTTATAATTCTTACCAAAAAATTTAATCAGAATTGGAACCAAGATGACTCCGCCCCCCAGACCAGTAAGAGTAGTCATAACTCCTGAAAAAGCACCTGCGATGAGAGCTTTAGGTATAATGTTTTGCTCATTTGGGCCTGAAGATGAGGGTTTGATTTTGCTCCAGATACTGACGATACTGTAAATTCCTAAAACAGTCAGTAGGGCAACAATCACTATTTCTGCTGTGATTGATTTTAAAGGTAGTGATAAGTAATTAGAAACTGCGCCAGCGGCACTTAAAGAGATCGCTATCTTTTTATTAACTTTAGATACTTGTCCAAGTAAGTTTACTGCAGTTCCAAACACTACGGCCACAAGTGACAATACTGTTGCTTCTTTAAGGGACGTGTCTAAAAGATTAATAAAAAGTGGAATTGAGATTAGAGCACCCCCAGCACCAGTTAATCCCATGGTTAATCCAACTATTATTCCGATTGCCGTGTAGATCATATGAGCCTCTTGACTTGGGTTTTTAAATATAATATTATAGTATTATAATACTGTAAAGAGGTGTAGGATGGATCAAGTATTAGGTGGGGTAATCATAGGAATTTCAGCAACCATGATGTTGCTATTCACCGGAAGAGTAACGGGGATCAGCGGCATAGTAGGGGGAATTCTTAACCCCACAACTGCAGACAAGAATTGGCGTGTTTTATTTCTCCTTGGATTAATTCTAGGAGGAGTATTTCTTAAAATCATTCGACCAGAGCTTTTCACTGTCATTTCATCTGCCGCGCCATATGATTATGTCGTAGCCGGATTTCTTGTGGGAGTTGGAACTCTGCTCGGGAATGGGTGCACCTCAGGACACGGAGTATGTGGTATTTCACGCTTTTCGCCACGCTCTATTGTTGCCACCGTTACTTTTATTACTGCTGGTGTTATCAGTGTGGTCATTTTTAGGTTACTAAGAGGTGAGTTATGAAAGGACTTGTCGCTTTGGTCTCAGGCTTTTTATTTGCTATGGGGTTAGGCATAATTGGTATGACACAACCACATATCGTAAGAGGTTTTTTAGATGTCTTTGGTGCATGGGATTGGAGACTCATTGGAGTCATGGGAGGTGCTATTGCAGTTCACTCAATTACCTACCGTTTCATTTTGAAGAGGCCTTCGCCCATACTAGACGCAAAGTTTCAGCTCCCTACAAAAAAAGATATTGATACGAGATTAATTTTAGGGGCCATCATCTTTGGACTTGGATGGGGGTGGGCCGGAATATGTCCTGGACCCGGCATTGTAGCGATGGCATCTGGAGATATAGCTTTTTTATACTTTGTTGGTTCAATGCTTATCGGGATGAAAGTGTTTCAATTATTAGATACAAAGAGGTCATTATGAATAAAAAACTTATTTTTCATCAACTTTTTGAAAAAGAAACTTCAACTTACACCTATCTTTTGGGAGATACTGAAACCAAAGAAGCAGTTCTTATTGATCCAGTTATGGAGACGGCCCAAAGAGATATTAAATTGATTGAAGATCTTGGCTTAAACTTAAAATTTATCCTCGATACTCACGTCCATGCCAATCATATAACTGCCTCGGGTGAGATAAGAAAGAATACTGGAGCTAAAGTTGGAATTAGTTCTGCCTATGATATGGCATGCCCTGATCTTCATCTGGATGATGGACAAGAGATTAAATTCGGACAGCATACTATCAAAGTTATCCACACTCCAGGACATACCAGTGGATGCCTTTCATATCATTTGGATAATATGGTTTTTACCGGTGACGCCTTACTTGTTGGAGGGTGTGGTCGGACTGATTTTCAGGGTGGCTCTTCAGATATGCTCTTCCATAGCGTTAGAGATAGACTATTTTCTTTACCAGAGGATACCATCGTTTATCCTGCCCATGACTATAAAGGTTTCACGAAAACGAGTGTTGGAATGGAGAAGCTTTTAAATCCACGATTAAATCTTGCGATATCAAATGAGCAATTCACTGAGATTATGGCCAGTTTAAAACTGCCTTATCCAAAGAAAATTCAAGAAGCCGTGCCAGCAAATCTTCAATGCGGATTGCCTCTCAAGTCAGAAATCTTCAGTACTAGTTTTATAGATGGGATTCCTGCTGTTACTCCAGAAGACTTACAAATGAATCTCGGTCATGTGAAAATTATCGATGTTCGAGGCAGTGATGAATATAATAATGAGCTTGGTCACATTCCCAATTCATATTTGGCCACGCTTGGACCACAGCTCGATAAAAGACTCGATGATGAAGATCCTAAAAATGAAATTGTTTTTGTGTGCCGATCCGGTAAGCGTTCTGGTGAGGCGACTAAGATGGCGATCAACAAAGGCTTTGAAAAAGTCTATAGTCTTCAAGGGGGCATGCTAAAGTGGAATGAACTTCGCTTTCCTTTTGAGCGAGATATGGGAGGCTCTTAAAATCATGACCCAGATCAATCCTCACTATGATAATGCTCATTCTCAAAGGACCAAGGAGGGAGTTGAATAAATAGAAAGGATTCATGATGAATCATCCAGTAAAAATACATTTAGACAGTATTGCTCTCTCTGGCGACATTGCTTACGGAAACACTCCTAAAGCATGGGTTATATTTGTTCACGGTAGCGGCTCCTCCAGACAAAGTATTAGAAATAAGATGGTCGCCAAAATACTTAATCAGCATTCTTACGGAACATTATTATTTGATCTGCTTACTGAGACCGAAGATAAAAACTACCACATGAGGTTTGATATACCTCTTCTCGCCGACCGATTGAGACAGGTGACTCAATGGTTTATGGAATCATCATTTTATCATAAAGAACCTATAGCCTTCTTTGGGGCGAGCACCGGTGCAGGTGCGGCCCTGATGGCCGTTGGCAAATCTCTGGATCATGATCCTTTTTTTACAGTGATAAGTCGGGGAGGTAGACCGGATCTGGCCGACATCAAGTTTTTGCACAATATTTCCCGCCCAGTCTTGCTACTAGTGGGAAGTCTGGATTTTGAAGTGATTCAGTTAAATCAGTTGGCCCAAAATGAGTTAGCGGATGCAGAGTTAGTTCTGATACCAGGGGCGACACATCTTTTTGACGAAGTCGGCACTCTGGATAAGGTTGTTCAGAAATCTATCGACTGGCTAGATAAACATTTGCCGAAAGAAAAATATCACCAAGAAAGGCCAAGCCTATGACTTATCTTTTTGTAGACCGGGAAAATGCTGGAAAAAAACTGGGCCACGCTCTGGAGTACTTAAAAGATGATAAACCTGTCATCCTGGCCTTGCCCAGGGGAGGAGTTATCATTGCTGACGAAGTGGCAAAGATTCTGAATGTCCCTATTGATGTTGTTATCTCACGAAAAATAGGCGCTCCTGGGCATCCAGAATTTGGTATTGGGGCGATATCTGAGGATGGGAAACCCTCGTTTAATAAAGATGTCATGTCCTATTACAAACCCGAAGAACGCTTATTAAACGGATTGATTAAAAAAGAGACTCATGAGCTGAAACGAAGAGTTAAGCTTTATCGAGGCGGACACAAACTATCAGGATTAGAAAATAAAACCATCATTGTGGTCGACGATGGATTGGCGACAGGGGTAACTGCTATCTCAGCCGCGAATTACTTGAAAACATTCCATCCTAAAAAACTAATTCTAGCTGTGCCCGTGGGTCCATCAGCTATAAATCCAGAATTGAATGAAGCCTATGATGAAATAATATGCCTGCAATTACTACGAAATCTGCGAAGTGTGGGGGAATGGTACCTTTCTTTCAATCAAGTCGAGGATGAAGAAGTATTGAATATATTGAAAAAATACCATTAATAGGTCCTTTGCACTTACAACCTTGGCATGACTTCTAACTTCTCTGCTTCTTTTATGATCGCAAGAGTTGGTAAGACTGAATCTGGAGAAAGTGAAATGGAATCAATTCCTTTTTCAATTAGAAATTTGGTAATCTCGGGATAATCACTTGGGGCCTGACCACAAATTCCGACATGTCTGCCAGCTGCGTGCGCTCCATCAATGGCCATGGTTAACATTTTCAACACCGCCGGATCACGCTCATCAAAGAGGTGACTAATTAATTCCGAATCCCGGTCAACTCCTAAAGTCATTTGTGTTAGATCGTTTGATCCAATGGAAAAACCATCAAAGATTTTGGCAAAGGAGTCAAGGTCTATAACATTTGAAGGAAGCTCGCACATAACATAAATTTCAAGTCCATCTTGGCCTTTCTTTAGTTCATGACGGGCCATCTCCTCAATGACGAGAACTCCTTCCTTGGCCGTGCGACAGAAGGGAATCATAATCTTAACATTGGTAAGACCCATATCTTCGCGAACATACTTCAATGCCTGACATTCGAGAGCGAAACCTTCACGGTACCTAGGATTATAGTAACGGGACGCTCCTCGAAATCCTATCATTGGATTTTCTTCCTCTGGTTCGAAGTTTTTTCCGCCAAGGAGATGGGCATACTCATTTGTTTTAAAATCTGAGAGTCGTACAATGACTGGTCTGGGCCAGAAGGCACCAGCAATCATTCCAACTCCTTCGGCCAGTTTGTCGATGAAGTACTGCGTAGGATTTTTTTCATAATTTTTAGTCAGGTTCTCTATTGCTTCTAGCTCATTTTTATCTTTTATCATTTCTTTGTGAATCAATGCCATTGGATGGATCTTCACGTATTCAGCAATGATGAATTCCAACCGTGCTAATCCAACACCGTCGACAGGCAACATGGCCGTTTTCAATGCTTGATCCGGATTGCCAATATTGACCATTAATTTGGTTTTAGTTTTAGTGACTTCTGACCAGCTGATTTTGTTTGTAACAAATGGTAGTATTCCTTGCAGGACGATTCCTTCCTCTCCTTCGGCACATGAAACTGTAACTTCCTGACCAGTTTGCAATTTTTGAGTTGCTTCACCAGTACCCACAACACAAGGGACTCCATGCTCTCGACTTACGATGGCAGCATGGCAGGTTCTTGCGCCCCGATTTGTGATGATGGCCGAGGCTTTTTTCATAACCGGCTCCCAGTCTGGGTCGGTCATGTCGGTTACTAATACTTCGCCATCCTGAAAGTCTTTTAAATCGGCCACTCCTTGCACCACTCTCACCGGGCCCGCACCAATTTTAGAACCCACCGCCTTACCTTTTAAAAGGATGGAGGATTTTTTGGTTAAGCTCATCACTACAACTTCGTTTGTCTTGAGTTGTGAATGAACCGTTTCAGGTCGCGCTTGAAGGATGTAGAGCTCTCCGTTTCCACCGTCTTTTGCCCATTCAAGATCCATGGGAGTTTCTCGGTTATGAATTTTTGAATAATATTCCTCAATCACCAAGGCCCATTTTCCTAGCTGAATAACCTCTTCATCTGAGAGCGAGAATTTCTCCTGTTCAATTTTTGAGACTTCAATATTCTTTGTTCTGCGAGTGCCATGAGTGGAGTAGACCATGCGTAGCTGTTTTTTGCCCAATTTCCTCCTGATGATCGGTACTCTTGCTGTTTCCAGTAATGGCTTCAGTACTAAAAACTCATCAGGATCCACTCGACCGCCCACAATGTTTTCACCCAACCCATAGGCACTGGTAATGAGAATCACATTCCTTGCTCCAGACTCGGTATCTAAAGTAAAGATGACTCCAGACGATGCTGAGTCCGAATGAATCATTTGCTGAACACCAACGGAGAGACGTACTTTTTTTTGATCTATCCCGAGTGAGGTGCGATAGCTGATTGCCCGATCCGTAAAGAGTGAAGCAAAACAATTTAGGCATGCCTCAAGCAACGGACCTTCCCCTCGAACGTTGAGAAAGGTTTCCTGTTGGCCTGCAAAGGAGGCTTCTGGCAAATCTTCAGCAGTCGCAGATGATCTTACCGCCACATCAATATCTTCCTGGCCTACAAGTTGGCAGAGTTGAGCATACGCATTTCGAATGTCGGTGCAAACGTCAACGGGCAATCCATGGCCTTTTATCATTGTACGTATTTCGCGTCCTGCCTTCGCAAGCTGGCCAATATCGTTGACATCAATTTCCAAAAGCTTTCCATAGACAGAATCGGAAAGGTTTTTATCTTCAAAGAGACGGCTAAAGGCATCCACGGTCAGGACAAATCCTTCCGGTATCCTTATCCCTCTCGGACGCAACGCCTGGTACATTTCACCTAGTGAAGCATTCTTTCCCCCCACGAGTGAAATATCATGAATTCCTATTTCATCAAAACTGCGAATATACTTCATAAATCAATGCTTCTTTTTGATCAGTTCATGATCAATTATAATTGATAGGCCTCTCGCGATTTCTTTATAGAGCTCTTGATGTGCTTTCTCATAGGTGTAGGAAAAGATACTAGAGAAGAAAATAAACCCCAAGCATTTATTATCGATTACCAACGGACAGGTGAGACTCGACATAATTCCATCTTCAATGGCCATCTCTGTTGATTTTGATTCTGGATGTAATCGAAGATAGGCCTTTGTATCATTGATAATTCGCGGCTCTCCGGTTTCAAAGATTTTTTTTAGACTACTGTCAGCTAATTTAGCCACGTATTCTTGTTTGAGTGCCTTGATGGGTAATTTAGATTTCACCCAATAGAGCCTGATGTCTTGATTATTATTTTCAAGTAATGCGATACCAATGCGGATATAGGGAATCAGGGGATCAAGAGAATTAAAAATAAATTCCAACATATCCCTTGAGTCAAGGCCTTGATTCATCTTTTGATGAATGGAATCAAATATTTCGGCTAACGCTAGTTTTGTTTTTACAACTTCGGGCATCTTGCCAAGTATCTTATCCAGTTCTGATAAGTCACTGATGAGGGAAGGAACTTTAGACTGATTTGAATGTGTCTGATCCATGAGACCTCCAAGTAGTACTTAAAATCCTAATTTTTATTTCTCTGTGGGAACATGGAAAAATTCCAACATGAAGAAAAATTATGCTGTGGCAGATTTATTCTCAATACCCAGGTCAGAAAGCTGAATGTCTGCGTTGACGTTTACAGTGGTAGTCATAATTAATGGGATGAAGAGTTTCATTTTTTTTCTGATTTATTATGATCAAGGACTCCCTAAAAACTGATCATAATCATTTTTTTCATAATCATGGATCATAGAGTGCCCGTATAGACCCAGGTATCCTGGAAGCAACACTAAAGGAGAATTTATGAG